>NZ_MQTZ01000020.1 GCF_001939115.1 Leptolyngbya sp. 'hensonii'
AAGCGACGGGCCTGACCTGTCAATCGCCGCAGTTGCTTAACATCAGCCTCGGCAGGAGAATCTGCGCCATGCTGGTAAGAGAAGCTGCCCAAATTCCAGACGCCGTTACCAGGGTCGCGATGACCATAGTAGGCCCAGGTTCTGCCCCCATCGGGAGTGCGTGTCCCCTCTGCTGCGCCCACGGCCTTTGCCACCAGGGAGAAGGACCCGCCCTGAAACAGCAGGTCGAGGTCTATGACAGAGGGGGGAGCCTGCGCTTGAGCCATACTGTAAACCTGAGATTTGGCCTCAGATGGGGAGGTTGTTTTCCCATGTGGACTGGTGGGGAGGGAGGCCAGATTGAAATCCAGATCGATCGAAGTGGGAACAGATTGGCCCTGCTGACGTTGATCTTGGGAACGGTGCTTCTGATGACTGAAGCTACCCTTGGTCCCAGAGGTGGAGATGGGGGACTCTTGGCCAAGGATAACAGAGGCATCTTTGGCCAGACCAAAATGGAGGTGACTATCCTCCAGGCTGCTGGATTCTGCCTTAACTGGAGTGCCCGCCAGTAAGCCAATTAGGCTGACGACGGGTAAGATAGGCAGGTTCTCAAGCCAGTTTTCGATCAGAAGTTCTGGCTCCTCTCTGTCTGTTGCATTCATGGTTTTGTTAAGGTGCGCTCCAGAATATTGCGGGATGGTTCCACGAAAGACCAGGTTCCGCCTGGCTGTTTCCTCAGGGTTGCAAATTGCAGGTATTCGCCGGAGCCGATCGGCTGACCCGATTCCACGCCTCCCAGTTGGGGCCGCTTGAGCCCACAGAGGCGGAACAGGTAGGCAGGGACTTCGTCACTCGAAAAGACGACACAATCACTGCGAAAAGGTTGAACCTGGCCATTAAAGGGGGCATAGATCGTGTTTCCTTTCAGCTCGATCGAGATATCTCCCAATCCTCCAATCACAGCATATTTCCCAACTCTGTCACCTGGTTGCAGTTCCCAGGTTTGAGTCAACCGGATATTCCGCCTTTCTACTTGGGTTTCTGGTTGGCAACCGGCACGGACCAGGACAAAGACCACAACAATCAAGCCCAGTCTAATGAGAGCTGAGCTGATAGCCCGCATATTCATTTCCCTCATAAAGAATCACAACCCAGGTTTGAGGGTCAAATTCAAGCGGGTAAGCTTCCCTCTCAGCTGTTGCACCAGCCCGAATTTCCAGGCTGGGTAGTTCACAGTAAGGCTCTTTCAAGATGGCCCGAACTTTCTGCTTTTTATCCCGTTCTGGAATGGTCAGCAGTTTAGCCAGTTGCTGCCTGGAGATGGCAGCTTTGGCCTGGACAACTTGTTGACATTCTCGTCCTGGGTTTTTCGTTTTCACCACATCTTGCAAATCAATCAGCAGAAAAAGAGCGGCCAGCATCGAGCCACCAGCCAGGACAGGATTTAGCCTGGAACGTTGCTGCGGCTCGTGTTGAGTCATGCCTGATCTCCTCCTCCCACCATCAGGGCTAGACTTCCTATTACCAGGAGCAGCCAGGCTCCACCAAAGATAAGAATCGTCATAGTCTTCCTCCAAGTACTAAACCAATGAGTATAAGTAGAAGCCGATAGCCCAAAATTCGGCCCGATCGGGCCATCAAGGTAATTTGGTAGGTGGCAATAATCACTGGGGTCACCAGCAATAGGACGATCGGTGGCCAGAGGCTGGGGTTTGCACTCAAAATGACCTGAAGCCCTAATCGAAGTCCTCCGGCCACAGCAATCCAGAGTGCTGCATCGGTGATCAAGGCTGGAAAGCTGCGAGGGGGGCATAGCAGACTTCTGAACCAGCGAGAATAACGTCGGGGTGCCTGCTTCCGGCTGGGCTGCTCTACAGGATGGGTTGGAGCAGTTTTACCGGTAGAAGCAGCACCCGTTCTGGGCTTTGAGGGTCGGAGGGGAGAGGCTGATGCTGGACGTTTGACGGATGGCTGCCCCGTCCGGCGATTGCGGAGAAACTGAGCCGTTGAAGCCGCATCCCGCTCTGCCTGTAGTAAGTCCACCCGCTTGGAGGCCAGTTTTAACCGACCATCCCGATGCTGTTTGATGTAAGGCAGGTTCACTGATGAACCCTCCAAGACGTTGGGAGGTTGCCCTGATGACATGTCTTCGCCAGATTCAAGGGCCTGACGCAGGCGACTGACGGTAACGGATAAGCTCCGTAACTCAATCATGGCCATTTCTAAATTGGCTGAGAGCTGGTTAACATGCTGGACTTGTGCTTCCAGATGTTGCAAACCCCCACTCAATTGCTGATGCAGGGCCTCTGGTGAAGTCTGTGGGTGGGGTGAGGGAGAGAGTTCTGCTTTTTGCTCTGATCTTGGCTTTGCGGGTGGGGCAAGCTTAGGGCTTGTCGTCTGTCCGGATCTGGCAACGGCTTTTCCAGAAGCCGATTGCGGAACAGCCTGCCCGGGCCGATGTGGAGAGCTAAATTGGGGGAGTTGAATTTCTTTGGGTTTAGGAGCCTCTAGGGGGGCTTGAGAGCGCTGCAGGTCTTCCATCTTAATTGTGGAGCGCTGCCGTTGATAAGGCTGGAGCAACTCCTGAGCCGTTGATGGGGTTGGCTTCCTGTTTTTGGGAAGGGCTCCCTCCTCAGATCGGGGTGAGATGCTCTGATCCTGTTCGCTGGTGAAGATGGTGTTCTCTTCCTGAGAGAGGACTTTCTGATCCGCTTGATCCTCCGCAGCCAATTTCAGGAATCGATCGAGTTGAGTCCGCCCCATTGGTTTTTGCCCTGGGTGACTTGATCGGGTGGCGGGAGCTTTAGAAACCTGGGGGTTTAAGGTCTCATTTCTCAGGGTCTTGGTGCTCATAGAGGTTGTGCCGAAGAGGTTGTTGAGAGGTTGTCACTAAGGTTGTCACTAAAACAGGGGGGGAGAAGGGATAGGATTTGGTAGAGAAAAGACCTGAAGTAATTACTTATGATACAAATGTACTATTATTCTGGCATAAAAACCTCAACTTGACCAGATGTTTCCAGAAAGATCTGATCGCAGCTCTAAATCAAAGAGGATAAAGAGGGCAAGGGTGGGAAGAGTTGGATGGAAATCCCTGGTTTTCAGTATTTCCTCTCCCTTGGAAGAGCTGAAAACCCCTGAAAATCACAGGTGAGGTGAAATGCTAGTAGAATTCAGCAAAATCCTGACTCAGGATGGGTTGAATGAGGCTAACCCCATCCTGTGAAGATCAGCCGTCTGCAGAGTTAAACCTACCCTGGAATTGAAATAGAGTTCAACAAGTTGGTGACGATCGCATGGGAACGTTGCCCCCGTGAGGGAATGATGCGATGGGCCAGGACATGGGGCGCAACCGATTTCACATCATCAGGCGTAGCGTAGTCCCGGTTTTCCAAAAACGCCATGGCCTGAGTTGCCCGATAAAGCGCGACACTACCCCGAGGGCTTGCCCCCAGGGTTACGTTCTCATCTTCCCGGGTGGCCCGAACCAGATCGATAATGTACTGCTGCAGGGAACCATCGACCTTGACCTGGGTACATAGGGACTGCAATTCCTGCACCTCTTCCAGGGAGATGCAGGGTTCCAGCTCATTTACACTCACCTTGTCCTGCAGTCGTTGTAACATTTGGAGTTCTTCCTGGGACGTAGGATAGCCCAGGCTGAGGGAGAGGGCAAAGCGGTCCATCTGGGCTTCGGGTAGGGGGAACGTCCCCTGATACTCGACCGGATTCTGGGTGGCTATGACAAAGAAAGGACTGGGCACTTGACGGGAAACTCCGTCGATCGTAACCTGATGTTCCTCCATCACCTCCAGCAGGGCTGATTGGGTTCTGGGTGTAGCCCGGTTAATTTCGTCGGTTAGCAATACGTTGGCAAAGACTGGCCCGGCCATGAACTCGAACTGCCCCGATCGGGGATTCCAAATATTGGTGCCTGTGACATCGGAGGGAAGTAAATCTGGGGTGCATTGGAGGCGCTGAAATTTGCCATCAATAGAGCGGGCCAGGGATTTCGCGAGTAAGGTTTTGCCGACCCCAGGCACATCTTCCAACAGGGCATGGCCACCGGAGATCAAGGCAACCAGGACCAGACGAATCGCTTCGGATTTGCCCACGATTGTGCGGCTCAGGTTTTGTAGCAGGTGGTCAACTTGTTCTTTCATAGCCGGTGCGTTTGCTCCCCAGTATTTTTTAAGGTTGTGGACTGGACCCTACAGGTCAGTCAGGGACTCGATCGAACAAAACCGTCTCCAGAATTGGAAGCCATCAGAATGGTTCGGGCGGTCTCGCAATCCGCCTGAATTTGTTCCTTCAACTCTGTCAGTGAGCCAAATTTCTGTTCAGGCCGAAGGAACTCTTCCAGGTAGACAATCAGCGTCTGCCCATAGAGATCCCTGCTCCAATCCAGCAAGTGAACTTCTGTCACCAGTTGGGTGCCATCCACAGTTGGGCGGCATCCCAGGTTCATGACGCCAGGTAGCCATGGGAGCAGTTCTGCAGGATCCCGAATCAATGGAGTTGTTTCAGGTGTACTGTTGGCAGGTGGATCTTGGGAAGCGATCCAGACTTTCACACAATACACACCCTTCCGAGGGAGAAATTTTTCTGGCGGTAATTTCAGATTTGCGGTAGGAAACCCCAATGTTCGTCCCAGTTTTTGCCCAGGCACTACCGTTCCTGTTAGGCTATAAGACCGTCCTAGCAAGCGATTGGCCTGTCGCAAATCCCCCTGATGCAGGGCTGCTCGAATATTAGAACTGCTGATCCGTTCGCCCTGGCAGGTTTGGAGAGAAACGATCGTCACTTCAACCCCAAATCGGGCTGCGATCGCCTGCAGATCCTGAGCGGTGCCAGAACGCTGGTGACCGAAGCGAAAATCAACTCCGACGCTGATTTGTCTGGCCTGCAACTGTTGGATCAGAATCTGCTCTACAAATTGTTCTGGGGTCAGGTTTGCCAGTTCTCGATCGAAGGGAAGCAAAACGAGTTGGTCAATCCCCATTTGTTGTAACTGCAGCACTTTTTCATCAAGGGGGGTCAGGAGTTGTCGGGAGTGACCGGTAAAAAATTCTTGGGGATGGGGATGAAAGGTAACAACGGTTTTCTGGATTCGTTCTAATCCAGAACCGCTACCCTGTAAAACAGGCTGAATCACCTGCTGATGCCCCCGATGTACGCCATCAAAATTACCCAGGGCAATGGCAGTTGGCGTTAGAACAGTATCTAGGGAAGAAATCACCCACACGCCCTTATTCTGACAGAAATCTTGCTCCTCTGTAACCGATGTTGATAGTTTCATTTCCATGGACGTAGAAGCCTGTTGAGACTGTCTTTAGGGCAGGGGATCAGCCATTTCACGGCCTCCATTCTCCAAAAAATCGCTGTAAGCTTGAGACAACTGGGAGAAATTGGATAGGAGTACGGATGGCTGTGACCAGAAATAATTTGCTGGCGCATAGTTTAATGTGGCTATGTCTGGGATCCGCTGCACTGATCATACTCAGTCGGCACTCCGTTTCGTCACTCGAGGTCTCTCAGCCCCCAAGAGCGACTCCCGTTTCACCCCGTTTCCATCGCATCGTTCCTAAGGAATCTGGGCCATCAAGGGAGAAGCCGATAGTCCAGCCACTTCCAGCCCAACTGCCGATTCTTTCCCATGTGGTTGTAGATTTGAGTGATCGTCGGGTCTACCTCTACCGGGCTGAAAAGTTACAGAGTAGTTATCCTGTTGCAGTTGGGCAGGCAGGTTGGGAAACCCCGCCAGGAAACTTCAAAATCACTCAGATGAAACGGGATCCAGTCTGGACCCATCCAATTACAGGTGTAATTGTTTCCCCAGGACCAGAGAATCCCTTAGGTAGCCGCTGGATTGGCTTTTTGACCGAAGGAAAGCATGCCATTGGGTTTCATGGCACAAATCAGGACCGTTCCGTGGGAAAAGCGGTCTCCCATGGCTGCTTACGGATGCGCAACCGGGACATCATGGCCCTGTATGACCGGGTGGCTGTTGGTACCCCTGTGACCGTGAAACCCTAGAAATGTTCTCTCAGGGCTTACCGGGAACCTTCCGCTTCAAATCTGGGAGCATAGGTCTGGAGCAAACTGCTTACCTGAGACAAAACATCTCCTTCGCTGGCTGTCTTAGAGATGACCTGTCTTTCGGGGAAGAAGTCTGGCCGATCGAGGTTGCGAGCGATCGCTTCATTCACCTGCTGCGAAATCAGACTTTGGAGTTCCTCCTTCGCCCGACTGCGCTGATAATTCGCCCCCTCCTCAGTTGTTGCATACAGGGGGGGCAGCCGATTGAGGGCATAGGCTGCGATATCACCCAGATCTAATGTTCTGTTGCTGGTTGATTCAAACGCAGCGACCCGGCTAATTGCCTCTGTCAGCACCAATTCTTCCATTACATTGATGAATTGTTTACGAGGAACCGCGACGACTTCACCGGTCAGCAATGCTCCCATCAGTCGATCGAGGGCCATGTACTCTTCGATCGACAGTTCTGATGCCGTGTCACAGATGCGTCCGACCTCCGCTTCCATTGCTGGAGTCAAATAGCCGTCTTGCAAAGCCTGCTCAACAATTTTTTCAATGCTCATAGTGTTGTAATCCCTAATGGCACCATATTCAAACCAGGTATCCGTCTGTAACTTTGCCTTATTGTGGCCCAAACTGCTCAGAAAATTGCATCTATGGCAAGAAACAGTGAGTTTGCTACTCAAACCCCTTTTCTCGCCAAGGTACCGGGTCTACACAGAGGCCATTGACATAAAGCCCCCAGTGCAGGTGCGGCCCTGTTACGGCTCCGGTAGCACCTACAGCACCAATTCTCTGACCCGCCTGCACGAAATCCCCTTCCTTTACATTAATTTGACTGAGATGCAGGAAAATACTGACTACCCCCTGACCATGATCAATTCCTATCGTATTGCCATGGATCTCAAATCCTTGAGATTCTCGACCGATCAGGGCAACCCGCCCAGAAGCCGGAGCAACAATGGGTGAACCAGTGCCACCAGCATAGTCTACTCCACGATGGAAGTAATCTTTAGCGAAAACTCCATTGTAGTAACGACGAATGCCATAGACCGCCGTAATTTCACCCTGATTGGGGCGCTTGAAAGGACCAGTCCAATATTTCTCAGGTGTCACTAGGGCTTTAAACGCAGCGACTCGATCGAACTCATAGTCGGTCCCCAACTTATCTTTGCCAGGGGGCAACCAGATCCGCTGAGTAGGAAATGAGCGGTTTTTGAGGTTGACAGTAAGCTTCTGCGTTTCAGCTCCAGTTATCACTTGGAGATTGAGTGCCCCAGCCTGATCCAGCGGAGTGGTGGGGAGCAGCGATCGAAAGCGATTGGCTCCCATCGGAAAAGCAGGATAGGTCTTTTTCCCCAGGGTCACAGTGGGTTTGGTGATGGTAGGGTCTTCGACCTGGAAAACCACAGAGATGGTGTCACCCAGCCGGGGGGCAGAGGGCATCGTCTTCACCTGTAACGCCCGTAAGGGCTGGGCCAGTAAAATCAGGCAGGCAATACCCAGGAATAAGAGGACTGGAAAACCAAGTTTCAGGCGTTTTAGAAGTGGAGTCATAGAAGCTGATTTAAGCAAAAGCTATCACTATTGCTAAGAATTATCCTTCCAAAAAATGCTTTTGAGTGGTGAAGCAGTCACGAAGTAAAGTTCGTTTTCTTCTTACCTGGATATTCCTAATACTCCGGATCATCCTGCCCCCGCCAGCGAGAAAACTCTGTATCCTATAAATTTATAGGACGTAACATTTATTTTTATTTTTAGAAAATTGTGCAAGAAGATTTCAGGTTAATTGTCGATCTGGTCATGGTTCTGGCAGCAGCAGCGGCAGGAGGGCTACTGGCATCCTGGTTGCGGCAACCGGTCCTCCTGGGGTATCTGGTTGGGGGGATGGTGGTAGGGCCAGCCGGGTTAGGGTTGATTAAGGAACTGATTCAGGTTGAAACGCTGGCTCAGTTGGGTGTTGCCTTCCTCCTGTTTGCTCTGGGGGTGGAGTTTTCTCTGGCAGAGTTGAAGAAAGTTCAGGCTGTTGCCTTGGGGGGCGGGACCCTGCAAATTGCCCTGACGATTCTGATTACGACGCTGGTCTCCCTGGGGGTTGGATGGGTGACTTCTCCAGCGCAAGGTGTGTTTTTGGGGGCGATTCTCTCCCTTTCTTCAACTGCAGTTGTGCTCAAATCCCTGATGGAACGCAACGAGACAGAGACGTTGCATGGGCAGGTGATGCTGGGCATCCTGGTGGTTCAGGATTTGGCTCTGGGATTAATGCTGGCTGTTCTCCCAGCCCTGGATCAACCGGTTGAGCAACTGGGTATTGCGATCGCTTGGGCGTTGCTCCGGATTGGGCTGTTCGCCGCTGGTGCAGTTGCTGCTGGAATTTGGGTTGTACCGTCCTTATTAAGGATATTGGCTCGCACGGAAAGCCGAGAGTTGTTTTTACTGGGGGTGGTGGCTCTCTGTTTGGGGATTGCGCTGTTTACAGAGTATCTCGGCTTGTCGATCGAGATGGGCGCTTTCGTGGCAGGTCTGATGATTTCGGAAGTCGAATATGCGGATCAGACTCTATCCTATGTAGAACCCCTGCGCAACATTTTTGCCAGCCTCTTCTTTGCTGCGATCGGGATGTTAATTGACCCATTCTTCCTCTGGAATAATTTGGAACTCATTCTGGGCCTGGTTGCCCTGGTTTTTGTCGGCAAGTTTCTCATCATCACACCCCTGGTCCGCCTCTTTCACTATCCCTTGAAAACAGCCTTAATTGTCGGGATTGGCCTGACCCAGATTGGGGAATTTTCCTTTGTATTGGCCAGCGAGGGACAAGCGATGGGATTGGTTTCCCGCCAGGTGTACTTGCTGATTCTGGGTACCACAGCTGTCACCCTGGTCCTCACTCCTTTTGTGCTACGGCTGCTTCCTCAGCTCCTAATTTGGGCGGAGTTGGTTCCCTGGTTCAAACACCACCTGGAAATGGCAAATTTGCCTCTGGCTGTCTCAGAAGACAGGCCCTTGCAAGATCATGTGGTTGTTTGTGGTTATGGGCGAGTGGGCCGTAACATTGTGCGGCTCCTGCAGGATCATGGCCATGCTGTAGTAGTGATTGAGTTGTCAGAACGGACGATTCAACAGCTACGAGACGCCGATATTCCCTATGTTTATGGCAATGCCGCCAGTCTACCGGTGCTAGAAAAGGCCGGGGTGGGTAAGTCGCGGGGCATGGCGATTGCCCTGCCGGATTCCATGAGTACCCGACTTTGCCTAAAGCGATCGCTGGAACTGTCTCCTGATCTGGATGTTGTTGTCGAGGCTCATCAAGACAAGGATATTGAACTGCTGTATCAGTTAGGGGCCAGGGAAGTGGTTCAACCAGAATTTGAGGCCAGCCTGGAAATTTCCACCCACTTACTGACTGGTATGGGCTTACCCTTACCCCAGTTGCAGTTGGAAGTGCAGGAAATTCGCAATAGCCATTATCTGGAATTGAGGCCTCAGCGGTCTTCCCAAGAGGTCTCTCGCGAATTGAAGGTCGCAGCCCAGGACATGAACAATCGCTGGTACGCCCTGCCTCTGGATTCTCCCCTGACTGGCATGACCGTAGAAGAGACAGGCTTGCGGCAATTAACGGGTATCAGCCTGATGTCCATTCGGCGAGCGGGAGGGGAAGAGATTGGCTATCCGGACGCCCATACTACTCTGGAGCAGGGCGATCGCCTCTTAGTGATCGGTGAGCCAGCAGAGATGGCGGCTTTTGATGAACTGGCCAAGGGGGAAGCTGCGGTGCCCCAACGGAACACGTCCTGTCAGTGGCTGATGGTGCCGGAGCATAGTCCAGTCTTGGGTAAGACCCTGGCCCAGCTAGCCCTGCCCAAGAATTATGGGGTGCAGGTGCAGTCGATTCGACGGGAAGGCAAGTTTATCCGGTTTCCAGAAGAATCTGTAGATCTGCAACTGGACGATCGGCTGTTGCTGTGTGGCAGTAATGAAGACTTGATGCGAGTGCATCGCTGGCTTGTCCCAGTTGTCCCAATTCCTATGCTGTCTGTGCCGCTTGTAAAGCCCGTGGTGACTGAAACTGTGTCCGAAATTATTTCACCCGATGGGTTTTGATGTCAGTCAAAACTCTGGATTCCAGGCTACCCTGCTCTCCTCTGGCAGAGAATAGAATGCCCGGTTAGCAGCGACATCCCGCAGGACATAGGCCTTTTCTAAAACCCGCTCGGTCAACAGGTAATCCTCAGGATGGCTGACATGGGTTTGAATCGCTTGGGTGAGGGACTCGATCGCTGCCGGATAGGCTTCTAAACAGTAGTGAACGACCCCCCGCAAGTACTGGGCTTGGGCTGCCCAGAGGCAGGGAGACCCCTGGCTGGCTAGGGCCTCTTCATGTACCTGAATCACGGTTTGGAAGTCTTCCAGGGCTTTCGAATATTCACCCAGTTTGTAGTAAGCAAAGCCCCGATAAAAGGAAGCCTCAGCCCTGTCCCTCGTCACTGAAAGCAGGCATAGGGCTTGACTAAAATCACTGATAGCCATTTCCAGGATTTCTTCCCGCAGCGTTTCCCGATCAGAATTGGGCGTATCCAGGGATAGAACGGCCTGATCGAGTTGTAATTGATTCAGATAAAGGTGTCCCCGATCGTTGTAGAGCTTTGCCTGCGAAGTATCAGAGGCATTCAGGCGAAGGGCTTCGGTATAGTCGTTCAGCGCTTCAGCATAGTACCCAAAGTCTGCGAAGGATCTGCCCCGATTGTGGTAAGCCTCAGCATAGTCAGGTTGCAATCGAATGGCTTGGGTATAGCTGGCGATCGCACCGCTCCAGTTACCGCTTTGTTCCAATTGCTGGGCCTGTTGAAAATGGTCCCGCGCCAGAGTCCTTGGGCTAGACGGTGTAACGTTATGCTCTGATGTACTGGGTTCTAAAGTTTCGTCTATCATCACTTAATGCTCACCACTCATTGGTAGACCTGTCTAATCTGCAAACCCAGAATGAACGCCTTTCCTAATGCCATTTCTCCTGAACAAGTGTCATGACTCCTTGTCGTACAAGTCTGGCATGAAATACCCTTGATGCTGAAACAAAATTTTTCTGTTAACCCACTTGCTCTCAATTTCCTGATGGGTTAAGAATCTGATTCTGCCTTTCTATCTTCCTACAGGCCAGATCCCTTAACGTATCCCTGATTGAGAAGTTTGGTGATTTATTAAATTCCTATTCTTCAAGAATGATATCGCAGGAATTAAGCTCCTCCATGTATTCCTTCCCAGGGAAATCCCTGGATGGGTGCCGCAACCCGTTCTGGATGACGAGATAATAAAATGCGGGGCGTTAAATGAGAGGGATAACCATCCATGAACTATCTTGTTGCCGTATTGTCCGATCGTATGCAAGCAGAAGCAGCCTATTCTGCTCTGGAGAAGGAAAATTTTCCGATCAATAAAGTCGCCATTCTGGGCAAAGGGTACAAGACTGCCGACGAGTACGGTCTGCTGGATCCCAATGAAGAGGCCCGCAAGAATGTCCGTCTCATGGCCTTCTGGCTGATTCCCTTTGGCTTTGCGGCTGGTTTTACCTTCAGTTTGATCACTAACCTCAGTACCTTTGCCTGGGCTGGAGAGATTGGTAACCATCTGATTGGGGGCTTGTTGGGAGCTTTCTCTGGTGCAATGGGAAGCTTTTTTGTTGGGGGTGGGGTAGGGTTAGCTTTTGGCAGTGGAGATGCGCTTCCCTATCGCAATCGCTTAAATGCTGGGAAGTATCTGATTGTGATCAAAGCCTCAGAGGGCTTCATTCGTCAGGCTACAACGATTTTACGCCGATTTAATCCGGAAAGCCTGCAGGGTTACGTGGACTCTTCTATGACTTAGGCCAATCCCTATAGCGCCTCTATAGAGATTGCGGTCTAGAAATGGGTTTTCTGTTCTGTGACCAACGTCAGGCTGACCCAGCCCCCTTTCTCATCGTATTGCCGGATCAGGCGTTGGCGGCGATCGGGCTGGGAAAGCCACCCAGCCTCCAGGAAGAAAGGCTGACCTGGCTGCAGCCGGAGCGGGCAGGTGGCTGATCCTCCCTGGGGCAGTAGCAGCACCTGCACAGGCTGATCTCCCTGTTCGAAGCGCAAGCTTGAACCCAGGATTTGAGCTGTCGAGCCAATCCTGCGGCTGCCAGGACCGTCACCAAAGGTCAACTGTTGTTCCAGGTGGTGGTCTCCGGCGAGTGTGATCTGAAGGGTTGTCCTGCAAGTTTCCGATCGCCAATCTGGGGACAGGGTTACAGCTTCTCCCTGCCAGGTTCCGACCAGATCGGCGACCTGTAAAGAAGGAGACTCTGGAGCGCTGGAACCAGCCCGGCGTTCCCGAATCAATGTGAACTGCTTCAAGTTACCCTGGGGGTCAAATAATTCCACTAGTCGCCAGCGCCGATCGCCCTCAATGAATCCAAACTCCGCCCCAAATTCTGTAGAGGGTGCAAGTTGGATCGAGCCCTGGGAAAAGGCTCCAGTCTCAAAAAATAGGATGCCCCGTCCCAGGGTACTGTACTCCAGAACTGTTTCCTGGGGGACTTGGTGGGGGTAATAACGCCGGATTGTCTGGCGGATGGTCTGCTGCTGCTGCAAGCCCTCCAGGGTGACAAGGGTTGGCGTATCTTCAATCACGCTCCCTTGGGGGGAGAGTCGGGTAAAGGAGCCTTCCCACGCCCCCAAATTCTGTAGCAGGCAGTCCCATTGTGATTTCAAGATGGTTTCCCTTCCTTTGGCCGATGTTTGTCACGGTTAAAACCTGCTGATTAGCAGTCCAGGGCCAGTTGATTGCTTAAGGCCCGGTGTTTCAAGATCAGGGTCGTTGTATTGTCGCCAATGTTCAAGTGTTGACTGTTAATGCCTGAATTAAAGTTCTCGAAGTGACGCCGGATCTTCAAGGGAAAGTGAGGGAAGCTGAAGGACGCATCTCCATTGGCAATATTGGCCCAGAAGTAGCGCAGGTCTGGGACTAAGGCTGCTGCTTCTGCTTCTGGTAAATTAAAGGGGGAGTGACTGAGCAGGCGCATCATAAAGGGAGCGCTTCGATCACCCATCCATTCCCGGGAAGTTTGCAACAGCGTAGGCCAACCGGGTACCGATTCCACGCGGGGAGATTCAATCTGTAACGTGTACTGTCCCTGATGATCGGTCCGGCAGGTCAGAATGCGATAGGGGTGGGGGTAACTGACCAGAGAACCAGTGGTAATATCGTATACTCCCTTCCGGTAGGCAATATCTTGCACATGCAGATGGCCTGTAAAAACCAGTTGCACTCTAGCTTCCTGGAGCATCCGGACCAGCGTAGAGGCGTTCTCCAGCATGTAGCGGCGACCCAAAGGATGGCGCGACTGCCCTGGCAAATGTTCCACAATGTTGTGATGAATCATAACCAGGACCAACTGATCTTTGACCTCGGCGAGGACTCGATTTAACCAACTGAGTTGGGCCTGATCTAAATACCCCCGTTGTTTTCCGCTGCTGTCAAACTGGTTGGAATTCAAGCCGATGAGCTGAACTCCGGGAAGTAGGGGACAGGCGTAGTACAAATGCTTGGGATTGTTGTCGTAGCCGAACTTGTGGTAGTAGCTGGGAAAGTCTGCCAGACCGATCGTCTGCTCAGTGGCCAGCAGGGATGGAACATCATGGTTGCCAGGGACCACATAGACCGGAAAAGGGAGTTGGCTGAGCCGATTTGCTAACCAGCGATGATTTTCCGGTTCGCCGTGCTGAGTTAAATCTCCCGGCAGGAGCAGAAAATCCAGGTTCAGGGATTCCAGGTGGTCAAAAATAGCTTCCAGAACTGGAATACTCACTTCAACCAGATGGAACCGGCTAGGATGATCCCAGACCGTGTGGGGTAAAGCGATGTGAAGATCACTGACCACCGCAAATCGAAAGCTCAAGTTCATAGTTGTCGCGGGAAAGCCACTCCTATTGTGACCAAAAATTGGGGTTTCTGAAGGCTATGATACGGTCTCTGGTAGGTGGATGGCATGGCAACCGCTCCAGACCCAATCCCCAGGTGATAGTACAGATGGAGAAAATTTGAGTTTTGAACCCCCTCAGGGACTATAGGATGGAAATGGCTTTGTGATCTATGTCCTATGATGTCCAGTCATTTCATCATGCTCGGTTTGCTGCTCACCTTTGCGATTGCCCATAGTGGTCTGGCAGCCTCACGCCCTTGGGGGGAGTCAAAAATTGGAGCCAGAGCTTATCGGGTGATTTTTGCGCTGGTCAGCCTTCCCCTGGCGACGGTGTTGGTGATCTACTTCTTTAACCATCGCTATGATGGCTTGCAGTTGTGGCAGGTGCAGGGGGTGCAGGGGGTCAAAGCAACAGTGTGGATTCTGTCAGCGATCTCCTTTCTATTTCTGTATCCCGCTACGTTTAATTTGCTGGAGATTGCCGCTGTTCAAAAACCCCAGGTTCACCTGTATGAAACTGGGATTATTCGGATTACCCGGCATCCTCAAATGGTGGGGCAGGTGATTTGGTGTCTGGCCCATACCCTGTGGCTGGGGAGCAGTTTCATGGTAGTGACCTCGATCGGTCTGATCCTGCATCATTTGTTTGGGGTCTGGCACGGCGATCGACGGCTGCAAGCCCGGTATGGCGAATCTTTTGAAACCCTGAAATCTCGCACTTCTGTGATTCCGTTTCTGGCTGTGCTCCAGAGACGGCAAACCCTCGACTGGAAAGAGTTTCTCCGCCCTGCTTATGCAGGTATTGCCGTCTTTGTCTTGATTTTTTGGTGGGCTCACCCTCTTTTGACTCGTGCAACAGGGAACATACCCTGGTAGCATGATCCCAGACATAAATCAACTTATAGGCCTAGAGGGATGATGTTTTTATCCGTTAGTGAGCAGAATTTTGCAGAAGAAGTTTTAGAATCCTCTGTTCCTGTGTTGGTCAATTTCTGGGCTCCCTGGTGTGGGCTCTGTCGAGCAATTAATCCTCTGCTCACGCGATTTCAGGCGGAATGGGGTGAGCAGAATATCAAAATGGTAAGCATCAATGCTGACGAAAGCTTGCGGTTGGCCAGCATGTATCGGCTGACAACCCTACCCACTATCCTGGTCTTTGGGGGGGGGAAGGTGATGCATCGAATTGATAGTTTTCATGGCCGGGATGACTTCCGTCGAGCCCTGGAAAATATCATGACGAGTTCCCTCGATCCTGTACGCAGCTAAGGAATCAGAATTAAATAAGATGAACAATTGGGGTGCAGGGGCGAAGCCCCCAAACCCCTACTTTATTTAGTTTTCGATCCTAAGTATTAGAAATCTTCTTTAGACAATGGCATTCTGCTGCCCACCTCAGATTGAATCACAGGGGTAGAGGCAGCAGGGTGCTTTTATTTTGGCATTAATATACTTCATGCACCAACACTGCCCTCACCCCCGGCCCCTCTCCCAGAGCGGGAGAGGGGAGAAATTAAGCGTTAATGCCCCTTCTCCCCATTGTGGGAGAAGGGGTGGGGGATGAGGGGAAAGGGATTGGTGTGCCAAGTATATTGTTGCCTTTATTTTTTAGTCTAATTTGCTTCTCGTACCCCACCTCCTACAATGGGATGGGACTTTGACAACCAGCTATTACAAAACCGAACGAATTTTTCTATGAACCCATTACTCCTGATTGCGACAGAACCAGGCGCTTCCACGACTCCTCCGGTGGGATTATTGGAAGGGCTACTCCAGGCGCTGCTTCTGGGTTTCGTCCAGGGGTTAACGGAGTTTCTACCCATCAGTAGTACGGCCCATCTGCAAGTGTTTACCCAGGCTTTACATTGGGAAACCGTAGGGTCTAAACCCTTTGTAGCCACGATCCAGTTTGGCAGTGTCATTGCAGTTATTTTGTACTTTTGGAAAGATATCACAACCATCCTTCGGGGCGGCTATGAGGCGCTACAGCAGCGGGATTTCCAGCGGGAAGAGTGGAAACTGCTGGTTGGAATTGCTGTTGGAACGCTGCCGGTTCTGGGAGGGGGCTTCTTGCTGAAAGCGGCTCTGAATGATGATAGCTCCCTGATTAATAGCATGGTTACGATCGCCATTACTTCCATTGTCATGGCGCTCCTGCTGGCCATTGCGGAACGGATGGGTAGTCGTAAGCGAGGCTTTGATAGTTTGCAGGTTGGAGATGGCATCCTGATTGGCCTGGGACAGATGATTGCCCTGGTGCCGGGGGCTTCTCGTTCTGGTTCCACGATCACGACAGCCCTGTTCCTGGGCTTGGAACGGCAAACTGCAGCCCGCTTCTCTTTTCTCCTGGGTATTCCTGCGCTGACGATCGCCACCCTCTACGAGTTCATCAAATATGCGATCGGGAAAATTGACCTGCTGGTGGTTTTGATGGGGACTTTTTCTGCGTTTGTCTTTTCCTATCTGTCGATTGCCTGGTTGTTGCGCTACTTGCAGACCAGTAATATGTTCGTTTTCGTCTGGTATCGGTTGGCCTTCGGCGGAGCTATTTTGACCGCTGTAGCAGCAGGGTATTTACAGAATCGCTAGAAGCTTAACCCTGTTTCACGCCTGCCAGCATGTGGCGACTGATTTCCCCAAAGGCAGTCAGCCAAGCTGTTTCCAGATCAGCAGACCACTGATCCCCCAGGTACTCGGCGAAGGTTGCCACCAGAGCGCGGCCCATATCGGGGAAGCAGTCTCCCTCGGTTCCATAGCCGATATGTCTTGACCCTAGCCCCTGAAGCATGGGACCAAATAAGGTAGGCTTTTGACAATTCCTGACAATCAGGTAAAGGGCTGACATCAGCATCCGCTGCTGTTCAGCCATATTGGTTTTGCTAAACAGGGGTTGAACGTCAGGACGCAACGTGAACAGGTGCTCGTAAAACCGAGCTGAAAATTCTTCTCTGCGAGATTCAATTTGGGCCAGACTACTTTCTAACAGGTGAGCTTGCATGAGTGAGGAAATTTCGTGGGGAAGCATTAAACAGGGAGCCTGATGAGTACTCGTATCAAAGAGTACAAGATAAACCAGGAGCCTGGGCTGAAAAAACTATTAAACCTTGAAAGCCTGAGGCGAAATCGCTGCCTGAAAGTCTAGGGAGTCAGGGCTTTTAGTGCTGCTTCTGCTTGCTTCACCCCGACTTGATTCCCCTGCTGGGTATACAAAGCTCGGGATTGTTGGAAGGCATCGATCGCTTCCTGAATGCGATTGCGGCCCTGCAGGGCAACTCCCAGGTAATAATAGCCACGGGCATCCTGGGGGGCTACTTCGAGCAACCTGCGATAGGCCACGATCGCGCTCAGATAATCTCGATTTTGCAAGTAAATCGACCCAATACCGGCCTGGGCTTCTGTCAGCCCTGGTTTCAAGGAAATAGCTGCTCGGTAAGCATAGAGGGCGTCTATGAGATCCCCATCTGCTTGCAGCAGTTTACCAATCTGAAGTTGTAACTCGGCATTGCGGGGCTCTAGCTTGGAGGCCCGCTCAAAGGCTTTCAGGGCTTCTCCCTGATTCCGCAGGCTGAGCCAGGCGGCCCCAATATTGATCTGAATGCTTCCCTGTCTGGGAGCCAGGCGGGCCGCCTGTTCCAGCACGCGGAGCGCTTCCCGAGGACGCCCCTGTTGAATCAATAGGGTTCCGGTTAACTCCTGAGCCTTAAAATTTTTGGGCTCTAGCTTGGAAACCTGGCGATAGGCTGCGATCGCCCCATCGTAGTTTTTCTCACGGGCCAGGACTACCCCCAGACCCAGGTAAGCATCCACATGGCGGCGGTTGAGTTGGGTGGCCTGGGTATAGGCTGCGGCAGCCCCAGCATTATCCCCCAGGTTGGCCAGACTGTAGCCCAGGGCATATTGAAAGTCCGCATTCTTGGGATCGAGGGCAATGGCCTGCTGATAGGCTTCCACCGCTGGGGCAAATTTTCCCTGTCGGGCCAGCAAATAACCAATCCCAGAAAAAATTTTCGGGTTCTTACTATCCAGGCTCGCAGCTTGTTGATAGAGGGCAATGGCCCCGTCCAAATTCCCAGCATCGACTAGCTTGCGGGCTTCTTTCAGCAACTGGGTTAGCTCTGAATTCGTTTGCTTTCCCCGCTGGCCTTGGGGTTGGGCGTTGGCATATTCTGTTGGGGCGATAATGGTCGCCCCCGTCAGCAGAAAGGTTGCCGCTAATAACAAAGCCTGGGCCTGGGCGGGTGGTTGCTTCAACTTCATGGGAAAACTCTCAACGTCACAGTAATGGCAGACGGGGCCTGACCAGCAGGAAAGGCCATCCCGGAGTTGGGGTCTGGCTTAACAACAATACATAATTTTAGCAACATTACCGGATGTCTATACAGCCGAGCATTCGGATGAGCGCTTGATGAAAAGGCAGCGATAGACGGGTTCCCCCCGCTCCAGAGTTGAAGTTTCCCGCTCTGTGGCCACCGGGAGGGGATTTTCTGACAGCCACGCTGTATTATCCTGGCCATGCAAGGCAGGACAGGCTGCAAAACGATCGCGCATCTCTGCGGCTACCTCCAGGACATCGGACTGCAGGAACAGACTGCCACCGATCGCCAGATGCTGAGCGATCAGAGCAACCATGTCTGCTTGGACCACGCGCCGTTTCTGGTGGCGGCGCTTAAACCAGGGATCGGGAAACTGAATCGTCACTCGCTGTAGCACACCAGCAGGGCAGACCTGTAGCACTCCCTCCAGGGAGGTGTTTGCGTTACAAAACAGATAGTGCAAATTCCCCAGGTGCAGGTCATCCCGCCAGAGATTAGCCTGTTGGACCAGGGGTTCCCGAATCTCCAGCCCCAGAAAATTCCAACCTGGAGTCTGTTGGGCCATCTGGAGGAGAAATCGACCCTTGCCGCAACCAATATCCAAATGTAGAGGCTGGTCTGGCTGCAGATAGAGGTTCTGCCAGCAGGGTGGGGCCACTGGCGTTTGATATTTCTGACTCAGGGGATTGACGTGCTCGCGCACCCGAACAACAGACAAGAGAGTTTTCCTTAACGTAGTTTCCTGTTCTATTGTGCCGCCTCGATCGACGTCAATGCTAAAACACCAGATCGATATCCAGCAATCGCAAATCGATCGTATACAAAAATCCGCGCATCCGAATATCTTCCCAGGTGGCCAGAACAATCCCATAGTTAGCAAAGGGGGCGATCGCAGTCACCACCTGATCGGTTTCCACGGCTGCAGTTTTGGCCTGATCAATGCGTCCAAGCTGGCGTCCTTCCTCATCGATCAGCACAATTCTTCCCACAATATCGGTTAAGACATAGCCCCAGGGCATGGCGGCTATCAGAACAGGCTGAATTTCCAGAGAGATCCGCTGCAGGCGATAGGGTTTGAGGTCAATCAGCAGGAGTGAAGCAGGATTATTTTTCTCCAGTGCCGCCAGACGATAGGGCACCGAACTGTTGATCAGATATTGGATGAGCACCGGGAGTTTCCAGCAACCGGTTGCCTGTCCCCGACGGGTGAAAACCTCAATCCAACTGCCTGACTTGTGGGCTGACCCAGCCTGTTGTTCTGTGATTAAAACCAGGTAGCGTGAGTCCAGTGGTAACAGGCTGGATGTTGATAGCCAGTGGCGGCTGACAGAGTTGCCTATGGGTTTGAGTGGGTCTGTATGGGGCGGAGCCTGCCAGTTCAATTGCCAGAATTTTAATTGAGCAGTGAGGCTACTGGGTTCTGCACAGACGGTTGCGATCCAGGCTCCTCTGGGTTCCAGGCTGGCTATACACTTTGTATGCAACTGAGTCAGCAGGCGGGACTTAGGAGCCTCCATGGCATCGGTGGGTAACAGATAAATCGCTCGCTGCGTCACAATCAGACAGCCCCGAGGATCCAGGAGGATTTGGTGGATGGGTTCCCGAAAAATCAGGGAGGTCATGGGCTCAAACTGGAGCAGGGTGCAATCCAGGTGAGCAATGGTAAAATGCCAGTCCTTACTTCCCCCACCGGCATAGTAGACCTGTTCCTGATCGGTGAGGGCCTGCCTGTTTAGGCCTGCCGACTTGTTAATACCCAGATGGTGAATGGGGCGGGTCAGATGTTTTTGCTGACAACTCTGGAAGGGATTCAGCGGTAAAACCAACGGGTCTGTTCCATGGAAAGGGCTGTGGGGTTTGTGCTTCAGCCAGGGGAGAACTTCTGAATCGGTACTGGCCGCTATAATTGCCTGCTGCATCTCCAACGCCGATCGAAATCGTCGGGCCGGTAATTTTTGCAGAGCGGTCAGCAGGATGGCCTGGAGCGCCTGGGGTAATTCGCCTGGAATCTTGACGAGATGATTCAGGTGCGCAGACATCAATTCTGTGGGAGACCCGGAGAAGGGGCGATCGCCGATCAGCAATTCAAACAGCATGACGCCCACAGCATACAGGTCAGAGGCTTCTGAATACTGGCCGTAAAACCGTTCCGGGGCCATGTAGGCTGGGGAGCCCGTATTTCCCCCTTCCTGGGCCAATTCCTGACTGAGTTTAGCAATGCCAAAGTCCGAGATTTTAGCCAGCCAGCCAGATGGCTGCAAGCTCAGCATGATATTCTCCGGCTTGATATCACAATGCACAATGCCCCGCCCATGGGCATGGGCCAGACCGGCCAGAATATCCACCATTAGGTTTAAGCTCTCGCCACAATTGAGGCTGGTCTCTCGGTCCATCAGACCCCGCAACGTTCCCCCTTCGCAGTAGTCCAGAATCAGACAGCGACCGGTGCGGGTATGCTCCAACGCCTGACAGGTAACGATATTGGGGTGCTGCAGGCTCAGTAAAAACCGCAGTTCGCGCAGAAATTTATGGGTGGGAAAGCGTTGATGGTCAAGGTTTTTAAGCGCAGCCAGATGGCCTGTTTTTCGATGAATGGCACAAAAAACTTTGCCAAACTGCCCCTGACCGACCAGGCCCAGGAGACGATATTTGGAACGTTTTAACTCTATTGCCACATGCCTTAAGGAGAGTGAGGAATGAGCAAGGATTAACCACAAAGCTTTTGCATGATTGCTTCGTGACTGTCCTGCTTCTCAACCATCAGTTCGGCAGGCCCCAAACGTTTGGCTAAGCCCAAAACAAACCGATTGCAATCTGCCCCCAGGGATTCACAGGAGGTTTGAACACAGTGGAGGTCTTTACCAGTGAGTTGACTGAAGAAGGCGCTGAGAATCCCAGCTTCCAGGTGGCAGGCCGGTAATTTTCCCTTAGGCGCTTGAGCTGCAAAGGGAGAGTTCCAGATCTTAATGATCAAGAAGCCCCGTTGCTGGTAGCTTTGGTCCAGATCAATCTTGCCCCAACCGTGGGTTACCCAACATTGTTGCAGGCAGTGCAGAAACTCCACCATGCCCATGTCAGAGAGGGCAATCCCATAGTAATCAGTCAGTTCTTCATTGAACCGGATGTAGAAATTCTTACCCCACCAGCGGCCACAGTTCAGGAGAACCAGGCGGGCAGCCTGACCTGTTTCCTTATCTAGCCCGGCATAGATGGCTTCTATCAAAGTATGAGGTAGGGCCAGCAGGCGATCGCCCCGGCGATTTTCCAGCAAGCCTAACTCCAGATCACCCCGAACATAGGCATCAGTCGCGAAATAGTTGCCGGGGACTCGGTTGTCAGTCAGTAGATCAGCGACAGAAATCATAAGCGTAGGGGATAGAGGGTAAGGAGGCTAAAAGACTTAAATAGCTGCCGAACTGGAATTGAGAAGTTCGCTCTGCGCTAGCTTAAGCAGTGGACTGAACAAATTCATCTGCTGCAGACTGAGGGTTTGGCTGAGACGTTGATTGAGAAGGCGGTACAGGACAACGTCGATCGTCTGAGTACTATAGGTTTGCACATTCTGTCGCAACCAGCTTAGCAGTCGTTCATGCACGACCGATTCATCATTTAGCAGCATGGCCATGGCGCAGTAACGCAGCATCAGCAGGGCATTTTTGATACTGCGCTCCAGGTTAGCGATCTTCTCCTGGGGCAGCTCAGCCTGCAGTTGGTCCGCAACTTGTTGCATAACAGCCAGTTCCTCATCCCGCAGCCGACGGTAAGTTTCCAAGCGGATGGGCAAGGTTTCAACATACTGGTTCAGAACATCAAGTTCCTCTGATTTCAGATAGCGGCTTTCGGCCTCATCGAAAATCGCTTCAATTTGTGGATGCATAGGATTTGCTATGGGGTTGGAAGGGGGATATGGGTTGAGAAGGGCCATCTGCGCTAGCGGCAGCCTCTAGAGAGATCAAACCAATGCAGCCTAGAAAAGGCTAGAGAAGTCATCCAGAGTGAACCGGTCTGAACTGCCCTGATCTTGGGGTGGGATCTCCAGAAGGGCAGGCGGGGGTGTAGCACCAGAAATTCCATCCCAGGGAATGGCTCCAAAAAACTGACCGACGGTCAGGGTGAGGCTGAGGGTTGTCTCGCCACTGAGGGCGATACTTTGCTTCAGTTCCTGGATTTTCAGGGGTTGATCATCCCAGTTAAACGCACCGAAGAACTCCCGCACCGAAGCCTGTAACCAGGTTGAGGACTCAGCAGCCGCAGCATTGCCATTGGTTGTAATCAGTGTCGTTGACCTCATGCCTATCTATCTCCCGATCGCAGCCGCTTTTCGATATCGCGGGCAGTGGCCCCTTCATTTAGCCAGAAGGCTGCCGCATCAATCCGTTCCTGCCCTCCCAGCAGAAATTTACAGTAGGTTTCTCCCATGGAGTAGCACTGAATTTCGATGCAGCTGAGTTGTTTCTTCACCATTTCAGTGAAGAAGCCTGCGAATAATCCAGCATAGAGAAAACAGACGGGCTTGCCCACATCTCCCAGGGAGCGGGCCACCGCAGAGTCGAACAGGTTAATGAACATAAACCCCTGTTTGCGATCGCCCATATCTACCTCCCAGCGGCCCCAGCCCTGGGAAGTAAAAGGCCACCACCAGGTTTCCAGCAAGAACAACAAATTGGTCTGCCGGGGGCTGCGATCGAACTCCTTCTCGAACCACTTTTCAAAGAAGAAGGCATCCCGTTGGCCCCAGTCGCACCCGATCGTGTACATGGTGGCGGCAGAGGCGTCGCCCACTTCCTCCTCCAATCCTTCCACCAGACCAATAATGAAGTCTTCGCTGGTCAGAATGTTCTGGCTATTGTTCCAGTCTTCCAGCCTGCCCGTTTCAGGATCAAATTGAAAGAAATCACGGAATCCGTAGTGATTGTGCTTCTTGGGCAGCTTATGTTTTGTTGTCAGGGGCTTAGCAGTTGCATTTACCATAGGTGTTTCCGACAGACCTTGCAATGACTATGAAGCAGACTATTTATAGAAAAAGTGATATAGGCAGATAGAGAAATGTCAGGTTAGAGAACTATCAAGTTAGAGATGCGGGGTTACGCTTGATCACAGCCTCATAAATACTGATGCGCTACCGGCGGAATCAGGCAGTATCCAGTAAAATTTTGCTCTGATTTGAGGAAGCCCAGAAATCCCTATTACAAATCGTTATGTTATAACGAATGCCCATCTTTGAAGAGCACAGGAAATCAGGCAGTCTCACTGAATCCTTCCCGGTTCACTATTATTTTAGTGAAAGCGTCTGAGGACTGTTGGAGTGATTGCACCCACCCTCAATATTCCCCATTTCATCTGGAACTAACAAACTTTGCAGGCATCCTCAGGATCCCTGTAAAGTCTCCTCATCCACTAAAGTTGATCCTGATCAGAATCGGCTATTCTGGAACTAAATACATTAGTACTATCGATGGCTTCCAGGTGCAGTTCTGGGTCATCCTGCTTCAAGCCCATCCCAGCCCTACAGTCCACCCCTTCCAGGAAGGGAGAGGAAGAAACGGGAGAGGAAGAAACGGGAGAGGAGCAATTGTGGGGAAAGTCGATTGCTGGAACTACCGGACGATCGCCAGTCAATCCACTACATCTAGGGTATTTAATTGCGTGAATGGCTAGCGATAGGGGCTGAGATCGGTTAGTCTAATCTCTACTCGATTTGGGGAGTTGGGTTGTCTATGTCCTTTGTTGGCCTGCACATTCATAGTGATTACAGTCTGCTTGATGGGGCCAGTCAGTTGCCCGATCTGGTGGAACGGGTGGTGGAACTGGGTATGCCTGCGGTGGCCCTCACCGATCACGGGGTGATGTATGGGGCGATCGAACTGCTCAAGGTCTGCAAGGGTCGCAGCGTTAAACCGATCGTCGGCAATGAGATGTATGTGATCAACGGGGATATCGAAAAGCAGGAACGTCGGCCCCGCTATCATCAGGTTGTGCTGGCTAAGAATCGACAGGGCTACAAGAACCTGGTCAAGCTCACTACCCTTTCCCATCTCAGAGGGTATCAGGGGAAAGGCATTTTTGCCCGTCCCTGTATCAACAAAGATTTGCTGGCCCAATATCATGAAGGGCTGATTGTCACCAGTGCCTGTCTGGGGGGAGAGGTGCCCCAGGCGATTCTGCAACGCAAGCCAGAGATTGCCCGTCGGGTGGCCCAGTGGTACAAAGATCTATTTGGGGAAGATTACTACCTGGAAATCCAGGATCATGGCTCTCCCGAAGATCGGATCGTGAATGTGGAGATTGTCAAAATTGCCCAGGAGCTGGAGATCAAGCTGATCGCTACAAATGACTCCCACTATATTTCCTGCTACGACGTGGAGGCCCATGATGCCCTCCTCTGTATTCAAACTGGGAAGCTGATCACGGAAGAGAAGCGGTTGCGCTATAGCGGCACCGAGTATGTGAAATCCGCCGAACAGATGGCCCGGCTGTTCCGGGACCACCTGCCGGAGGCGGTGGTTCAGGCGGCGATCGCCAACACCCTGGAAGTGGCCGCCAAGGTCACAGACGACTATGGGATTCTGGGAGAACCCCGAATTCCCAATTATCCGGTTCCTGAGGGCTATACCGCAGACAGTTACCTGGAAAAGGTAACGCGGGAAGGCTTGCAGGATCGCTTCCATTGCACCACCTATGAGCAGATCGGGGCAGACTACAGCGATCGTCTGGAATACGAACTGCAAATGATGAAACGGATGGGGTTCGCCACCTATTTTCTAGTGGTTTGGGACTACATCAAGTACGCCCGCGACCAGGGCATTCCCGTGGGACCGGGGCGGGGCAGTGCCGCCGGTTCCCTGGTGGCCTACGCCCTTGGCATCACCAACATCGATCCGGTGCACCATGGCCTGCTATTCGAGCGATTCCTCAACCCAGAACGGAAGTCCATGCCTGATATTGATACGGACTTCTGCATTGCCCGCCGGGATGAGGTGATCCAGTATGTGACCCATAAATATGGCGAAGAACGGGTCGCCCAGATCATTACCTTCAACCGAATGACCTCCAAAGCCGTGTTGAAGGATGTGGCACGGGTGCTGGATATTCCCTATGCCGAGAGCGATCGAATGGCCAAGCTGATTCCAGTGATGCGGGGGAAGCCGACAAAGCTGAAGGTGATGATTTCGGACGACACCCCAGCCCCGGAGTTTCGGGAGAAGTACGAGAAAAATCTCAACGTTCCTGGAACGGATCCCCCCGTTCCCTACCGCCGCTGGTTGGACATGGCGATTCGGATTGAAGGCACCAACAAGACCTTCGGCATCCATGCAGCCGGGGTCGTGATTTCGGCTGATCCCCTGGATGAAATTGTGCCCCTGCAACGGAATAATGACGGGTCCGTGATCACCCAGTATTTCATGGAAGACATCGAAGCTCTGGGTCTGCTGAAGATGGACTTTCTGGGGTTGAAAAACCTGACCATGATCCAGAAAACCCTGGATCTGATTCGCCAGTCGCGCCAGCAGGAAATTGATCTCGATCGCCTGCCCCTGGATAATCCAGAGTCTTATAAGCTCCTGGCCAAGGGAGATCTGGAAGGGATATTCCAGTTGGAATCTTCGGGGATGCGGCAAATTGTGAAAGATCTACGTCCCTCTGGCTTAGAGGACATTTCTTCCGTTCTGGCCCTCTATCGACCCGGCCCTCTGGATGCGGGCCTGATTCCCAAATTTATTAACCGCAAACACGGGCGAGAAAAAATTGAATACGAGCACCAGATTCTGGAACCCATTCTGAAAGAAACCTACGGCATTATGGTCTACCAGGAGCAGATCATGAAGATTGCTCAGGATATGGCTGGTTATTCCCTGGGCCAGGCTGATTTGCTGCGGCGAGCCATGGGGAAAAAGAAGAAATCGGAAATGGAAAAACACAAAGAAATCTTTGTGGAAGGGTCTAAAAAAAATGGGGTGCCGCACAAAGTTGCGGAAGAACTGTTTGAGCAGATGGTGTTGTTCGCCGAGTACTGTTTCAACAAATCCCACTCCACCGCCTATGGCTATGTCACCTATCAAACCGCCTATCTGAAGGCGAATTATCCGGTGGAGTATATGGCGGCCCTGTTGACCTCCAACAGTGACGACCAGGATAAGGTGCAGCCCTACATTGCCTGTTGCAATCGCATGGGCATCACGGTAGACCCTCCGGATATCAACCGATCGGGGGTGGATTTCACTCCCCTGGAGCAGAGTATTCTGTTTGGCCTATCTGCGGTGCGGAACGTGGGCCAGGGTGCGGTGGAGGCGATTCTGGAGGCCCGTCAATCGGGGCCGTTCAAATCCCTGGCGGATCTGTGCGATCGGGTGGATAGCCGGGCCGTTAACCGACGAGCCCTGGAAGCGTTGATCCACTGTGGAGCCTTTGACTGCATTGAACTCAACCGCAACCAACTGATCCACGACCTGGAACTGGTATTGGACTGGGCTCAATCCAGAGCTCGGGATAAAGCCAATGGTCAGGGAAATCTGTTTGATCTGCTGGGTGGCGGCGGCGATCAGGCTGGCGGTGCTTCCAGGCTGGACCTGGCCCCTAAAGCTCCACCCGTAGCAGATTTTCCCCAGCAGGAGAAGTTGCGGCTGGAAAAGGAACTGCTGGGCTTTTACATCTCTGACCATCCCCTGAAGTCGATTCAGCAGTCAGCCCGGATCCTGGCCCCGATCAATTTGAACGAGCTGGGAGAACAGCGAGAGGAGAACACCACCCTCAGCGCGATCGTGATGCTGACCAGCGTCAAACCGGTGGTGACTAAGAAAGGGGATCGGATGGCGATCGTGCAGGTTGAAGACCTGACCGGGCAGGCCGAAGCCGTTATTTTTCCCAAATCCTATGAGCGGATTGGTTCTCTGATTGTGGCCGATGCCCAGCTCATGATCTGGGGGAAGGTCGATCGGCGAGATGAACAAACCCAGCTCATCATTGAAGATGCCGAGTCGATCGAGGCGGTGCGGATGGTGATGGTTGAGTTAGATTTGCAGTTGGCCAGGGATGCGGAACACCATCATCGCCTGAAGGCGGTTCTGCTGGAGAACCGAGGGGAGGATACCAAGGCCAAGACACCGGTGGTGGCGATCGTTTCCGCCCCGCAGCGACGGCAATTCGTCCGTCTGGGGGCGCAATTTCGGGTGCAGGACCATGAGGCGGCGGTGGCAGCCCTGATTCGAGCGGGCTTCCAGGCTCGATCCACCACCCTGATTGGAGCCTGATCGAGGAGCTGCTTCATCCGCGCAAAACGGAACCAGCGTCAGACAGCTTTGCAATCGCCTGATCGGCACTGATCAGACGCTTGAGAACAACCTGCCCGATCGTTTGACTGCCCTGAGCTACCTGATCGGGAGCCTCCGGTTTCACTTCCAACATCAATACCTGATCCTCAACCTGATAGAGCCAGAGTTTTTCGTTTTGCTCAATCACGGCAATATTGAGTTTTTGGATCTGGGGTTTTCGCCGCCAGATATTTTCATTCCAGAGTCCGTTCGTTTCCCAGACCCTTCCAATTATCCAGCCGTCAGACAGAAAAAAATACTTCACAGGGTTTCGACTTAGTAGGATTCACAATCTATTGAGTACGATTCACAATCTACAGTGAGTTAGACTCAATGCTATTAACTTTCGTGTCTTAGGGCAATGCAAGAAACGGCTACTTCCGGAGTCACCCAATTGACTGCCATCAATACTGCCAAGATTCTGACAAGCGTGATTCTGATTACCTGCGGTTTCTACTTTGGAGTCCAAGATCTGCGCCAGGTGCTCTATCTCTGTCTGCATCTGAGCTACTGTAGCTGGTGGCTCCTGGAGCAATGGCTCTACCCGTTGCGACGGCAGCAGATTTTTACAGAACCAGCGGGCAGCGGTGAATTCATGGTGTTACTGCTGATGGTGGGTCTGTTCTATGCCTTACCGGGATTCCTGGCTTTTACCAATCCGGAACCTCTGAGTTTGATCACGGTCGCGATCGCCCTGCCCCTCTACATTTTTGGCAACTTGTTCAATGCCTGTGCCGATACGCAGAAACTGACAGCCAAGCAATATGGAGCGGGTCTGGTTCAGGATGGCATCTGGCGGTTCTCCCGGAACGTGAACTACTTTGGCGATCTGCTGCGCTACGTGAGTTTCAGCATTGTGGCCGGTTCTCCCTGGGCTTATCTGGTGCCAGTAACCATTCTTCTGCTCTATCTCCAGCGCATTGCTCAGAAAGAGAAAGCCATGGCTGAAAAGTATGAAGATTATGCAGCCTATCAAAAGTCCAGCACTCGATTGATCCCCTTTATCTGGTAAATCAAATCCACCCCGGTCCTACGGGTCACACCTCCCCAGAGGGGATTTCGTGGGAGTCAGCGCCAAGGGAGGATTCAGTCTCTGGGCAAGATGGGGGGTTAGCCGCTAATCGAATAGCGATCGCGCCCCTGCTGTTTCGCCGCATACAGAGCCTGATCCGCTAGGGCAATCAGAACATCAGGGGACTGGTGCGGCGTGGGCATGAGACTGGCGATTCCCAGGCTCACTGAGACGATCGAACTCACCTCCGATTTTGCATGGGGAATAGCCCGAGCCCGTATTGCTTGCTGAATCCGTTCTGCAATGGCGATCGCCCCAGGCTGATCAGTGTGGGGCAGAATCATGACAAATTCTTCGCCCCCGTAACGAGCAATCAGATCGGCGGGACGATTGACGCCTGCCTGGGCAGCCTGGGCCACCTGCACCAGGCAGGCATCCCCTGCTTGATGGCCATAGTAATCGTTGTAGCGTTTGAAATAATCCACATCAAACAAAATCAGGGAGAGAAATTGTTGTTCCCGTCCCAACCGTTGCCATTCCTGTTGGAGTTGCTGGTCAAAATAGCGACGATTGGCCACCTGAGTTAAGCCGTCCATGGTGGCCAGCCGCAGCAATTCCCGATTGGCCACCTGCAGGTTTTGTTCAGCCTGCTGCCGTTCGCGAATCTCTTGTTGTAACTGTTGATTGATTTGGGCCAGTTCAGCGGTGCGTTGACTGACTTCCCGTTCCAGTTCACGGGAATAGTCGGCAAAAATTTGTTCCGCTCGTTTGCGTTCCGTGATGTCCTGAAAGGCCGTGATTGCGTATTGGACATCCCCCGCTTTGTTATAAATGGGGGTGCCCCAGGACTCGATCGGAATCACCCGATCGCCCTGATGAATTTCAATATCCTCGACACTGGAGGCTTCTCCCTTTAAGGCTCTGATGATCGGTAACTTTTCGTTGGGATAAAGGTCATCGGTTTGGACGATATAGGTTTGATACACCAGGGCAATGTCTTCAGCCGTGGCTTCTGCGGCAATGCCCTGGCCTAAAAGCTCTTTCGCCCGTTGATTCATGTAGTAGGGATGTCCCTTTGCATCTAAGACCCCAATGCCCACTGGAACGGCTTCCAGAAATTGTTTGAGCTGTTGTTCACTCTCCCGGACTCTGGCGTAGAGTTGGGCATTGCTGAGGGCGATCGCAGCCTGACCACTCAGGATCTGTAACAGTTCAATCCGATCGCGGGTAAAGGCTCCAGCCGTGACTTTATTCTCCAGATAGACCAGCCCCACGAGTTGGTTCTGGTCCAGGAGCGGATAGCAGAGGATGGAGAGGGGTTGGGCCAATTGAATGTAGGGGTCTTGAACAAACTGGCCCGATCGACTGGCCTCATCCAGCATCACACTTTCATGGGTGCGAGCCACATAATGCAGCACCGACTCTGGCAATATTTGGTGAATGGGTTGGGGCGGTGAAATGTTGGCGATGTCAGCAATACTGTGAATCGCAACCGAGAAATGCTCTACTCCTCCAGCTCTTGAAGTAGGCAAAACCAAACAGCCCGTTTGTGCGCCGGCATTTTCCAGCAGAATTTTCATCAAGGTCTGCAAAAGATTTTCAAGCACAATCTCGCTGGCGATCGCCTGCGAGGATTTCATCACCGTAGATAAATCTAGCGCCGCGCTGCTCTGGCTGTCGCTGGTCTGCGAAGAGGTTCGAGGGGGGGCTAGCTGTGATGACCACTCGCGGGTGAAGCACTGAGGGTACTGGGTTTCCAGGTGACGGACCTTGGCCGTTGCACCCCAGCACAGGTAGCAGTAGTGGGCCTCTTGCAGGTACACCTGGGCGATTTTCTCTTTCCCCCAATTTAGGTAAAACCGGCCAGCAAGTTCATTGGCCAGAGCTTCTTCTTGCAGGTATGCCTGTGCTTTTGCGCCTGCGATCGCCCGATCGTACAGGTCGATCGCAGCGATTGTCTGGCCCAAAACCCGACATTTTTCGGCTGCAACTAGATCAAACTTGTGACGATAATTCATCGGGGCTGAAACGCTCCACTGCTCCAGCAGGTGCTGGTTTTTGTCTACCTGGAGCCACAGGGGATCTGAATGATCCAGGGGGTGCTCTGAGAGCAGGGCTAAGCAAGTCAGAGCATCATAAAAATAGAGAATTGGGACCGCTACTCCAGCCGTGCCACTGGAGATCGATTGCTGCGCCCATTGACTGACTTCATAGGCCAGGGCAAATTGCCCAAACCAATAACACAGGGGGAGTTTCACCGTGTAGAAATGCCACAAGCCTGCCTGATTGTGCTGTGCCTGCAGTAATGGAATCACGACTTGTTCATCCAGAATTTCTCCAGCGAAGGTGTAGGGATGGGCCAATGTCCTGGTCAGATTTTCGATCGCCTGCTGGTATCCCTGCAGATAGGAGAGGGCTGATTTCTGACCCATCTGTTTTAGCACTTCGCTGTAATGCTGCATTGCTGATTGCACCTCCGAGAGCGACTGACCGATTAAATAGGCGTGGGTGCAATAATCAAATGCAGCATAGCCTGCATAGGCAAAGTCTCCTGCTGCAATCCCAACGGCATGGGCCTGTTGCAGGTGGGCCAATGTTTCCCTTAAATGGATTTTCCAGTGACTGATGAAGGAATGCACCATCATCAGGACAGTGGCTTCAAATTCCCTGCTATCCGACTGGGAGATCAGGCCGATCGCCACCTGACCGAAGTCATACCCCTTGTCTAGATCGCCGACAAGCCCACATAGAATCAGCCCATAGGAGGAGTAGGCCACAGCAGAAAGGGGAGCATTGCCATATAAGATGGACAATTCCACTTGTTTTAGGGTGATCAAGGGACTGAGTTTTAGAGAACTGACAAAACTGGCAGGGCCTAATTTGACCAGGAGTTGTAAGGCTGCAAGGGCTGTCGGATCCTGCATGGCCGGGAGATTGATTAATTCGCTGGGTTGGGTATCGGTAATGAGGGTTTCAATCTGTGCTAAAGCCTGGATGAAATCAACCGGTTCTGGAGCCTCAGGAAACTGAATGCCCAACTGGGCCAGGATGTCCAACCCGCTAGAGATAGCTTCCAGCAATCTGTTCTGACTGCCATAGGCTTCAATCCGAATGGCACTCACCTGGACCCGATCCAGCGCAGTTTTTGCCTTGGCCATGACGATCGTTGCCCAGTTTTCCATGTGCTCAAACTCGGCACTGAGAAACGCAGCTTTCACGGCTTCGTTGTGCAGGGACAGACTCAATTCATAGTGGCTATCCCAGGAATTTGAACTCAACAGGGAAATTCCCCTGTCCAGATAGGTCATCGCTGCTTTATAGGCGGATGCGCCGATAGCCTTTTGTCCGGCCCTGAGATTTAAACCCGCGAAACGCTCCCGTTCTTCTGCATCGACGACCCCTACCAGACCGTGATTGAGGTGTTCCACGAGGTCAAAAAGTCGGTCATCGAGATCGGTGTCTGCCAACCTGTTCAGTAACGATCGTCCGATTTGCAAATGTCTGTCAGCCTGGTCTTTTGCCGGAATCAGGGCATAGGCAGCTTGCTGAATCCGATCGTGACCAAACTGGTAGTCCTGAATTAGGAGCTGTTCATCCAGGGACGATCGGGCCATCACAAATCCCTGCGCCATGGCTAGCTTGAGATCTGCGAAAAGACTGGCTGGAGTCTGATGCTTCACCCATGCGAGGGTTTCCAGATCAAATTCTGCCCCCAGGTAAGCCGCAGTGGATAAAGCTACTTGAACGGATGGGGGCAGTTTCTGCAACTGTTCGACCATGAGTTCCACCACATTATCGGTGAACCCGATGGCCTCAATCTGCGCCAAATCCCATTGCCACTGTCTCAGATGGTAATTGAAGGTCAGCAAGTGCTCACTGTAAAGGGTTTTGAGAAACTGATTGGCAAAGAAGGGATTGCCTTCAGTTTTGCGGAGCACCAATTCTGCCAGATCCCTGACCGTTTCAGGGCTTTGGTGCAATGTGTCTGCGATCAGTTGCCCGATCTGCTCCAGGGGGAGTGGGGTTAGGGTAATGGACTCAATCGGGGTGCCCTGGCGCTGGATCTGGGCGATCGTCAGGCTGAGGGGATGCCCGATCAACACTTCATTGTCTCGATAGGCAATGATCAGGAGTAAATGCTGGCTCTGTCTGTCTTCCAGGAGGCGCTCGATCAGATTCAAGGTTGCCCGATCGGCCCACTGCATATCATCCAGAAAAATCACCAGGGGATGCTCTGGGCTACAGCAGGCTTGCACAAAGCGTTGAAACACCCGATTAAACCGGTTTTGGGATTCACTGGCCCCCAACTCAGGCACGGGAGGCTGAGCCCCAATTATCAAGGCCATATCCGGAATGACCTCAATTACGACCTGCCCGTTCGGCCCTAGGGCATCTAAGAGCTGTTCTCGCCATTGCTGCAGGATGGCCTCTGGTTCTGCCAGGAGTTGCATGACCAGACCTGCAAAGGCATTGACCACAGCCGAGTAGGGAATGTTGCGTTGAAACTGGTCAAACTTACCCGAAATAAAATAGCCTCGTCGGGCTGTCATTGGTTTGTAGAGCGATCGCACCAGGGCCGATTTGCCAATCCCAGAGTATCCCGTCACCAGAACGAGCTCGGCGGTGGCGTCTTTCCCCAAGACCGGGCTTACGCCTGCAACGCGCTCAAAAGCGGTCAGTAATGCGGCAAGCTCCCGCTCTCGACCATAGAGCTTTTGGGGAATGTGGAATCGATCGGAGACATCATGCTGACCAAGGGGGAATCTGGCGATGGTTCTGGTTTCCTGCCATTGGACCCAACAGGTCTCTAGGTCTGCTTTCAGCCCCCAGGCACTCTGGTAGCGCTCTTCGGCGTTCTTCGCCATCAGGGTGTTGACCAACTCCGCCAGGATTGGGGGAACCTGCCCACCCTTAACATCCAGCAGTGAGGCGGGCTGTTTGGCCAGGTGACAATGGACTAACTCCATGGGGTCATCGCTGGTGAAAGGCAGAGTCCCCGTCAAGAGCTCATAGAAGGTGACCCCCAGGGAGTAAAAATCGGTGCGGTAGTCCAGCACCCGATTCATACGTCCAGTTTGTTCTGGGGAAAGATAGGAGAGGGTGCCTTCTAGGGCACCTGGGGCTTGGAGCGAGGGATTTTCTCGACTCAACTGGGTTGAAATGCCCAGGTCAATCAGCTTCAGCGTTCTCGTCTTGGGGTTGAAGACGATATTGGCGGGATTAATATCTTTATGAATGACAGCCTGACTATGGAGCTGTCCCAGGGCACTCGCAATTTTGATGGCGAGGGGTAAAAATGCCTCTACTGTGAGCCCCTGAGGATACTGTTGTAACCACTGTTTGAGGTCAAGTCCATTGAAGTCTTCCAGAATCATGACCAGGGTTCTTTGCCATGGGTCTAGCCCATAGGCTTTGATTACCTCGGGTAATTGGAGTTGATGGGTGAGGTGATATTCCTGCCGGTAGCGCCTGAGTTGGTCGGGGGTTGGATAATCGGCTTTGAGGAGTTTTAGAATCACCGATCGCCCATCTTTAACCTGCCAGGCCCGATAGACCTGGGAGTTCTCTCCATCATGGATCCGAATTAAATCCTCATACCCGGATAGCGTGATCATGGCGATCAGTGTTGTGAATTAGGAGTGGGTGAAAATCAAGGCTGGCCTAGGCTTGACTTAAATTCTCCCTGATTCTCCCTGGGTTCTCCTACCTCTGCAGTGTAGTTTATGCTGAGACTGACGATCGTGCTCCCCGGCAAGCCAGTGAATAGATCCAGTTCTTGACGGTAGTTTACACCAGGGTTGACGATCGTGCCCTGGTTGGTTTGCAGCGTAGAGATCCTGGACAGCCAGACGGTGCGGATAAAAGCTTGCCAACCGTTCGCCAACGCCCCCAGGCAGGGGCAACACCCCTTTACCCTTGCTGTCTATGCTGCTGCCGCCATGCCTCGGCTAAAACCCGCATTTTATCGAGATCGTCTGCATCCATACGGTTGAGATTGCCCAGCAGTACGTTCATTCGCCCAATGGATTTGAGTTTCTCCTGGTGACGGTCCAGAAAGTCCCAGTAGAAAAAGTTAAAGGGACAGGCTTGCTCGCCCGTGCGATCGTTCGCATTGTAGTAACAGTGACTACAATAATCGCTCATCTTCTTAATGTAGTTGGCCGATGCCGCATAGGGTTTGGAAGCCAATATCCCGCCATCCGCAAACTGTCCCATGCCAATGACATTCGTTTGCATGACCCAGTCATAGGCATCGACAAAAGCGGCGTGGAACCAGCCCTCAATCTCCTGGGGGGAGACACCGACAATGAGGGCAAAATTGCTCAGCACCATCAACCGCTGAATGTGATGAGCATAGCCAGTCTTCTCTACCTGGGAGAGAATCTGACGCAGACAGTTCAGATTTGTTTGAGTGCTGTCCCAATAGAACGCTGGTAAGGGCTCAGTGTGATGAAACCAGTTACTCTGGCCATAATCATCCTTTAGATAGTGGTAAAGGCCGTTCATATATTCTCGCCATCCTAGTACCTGCCGAATAAACCCTTCGACGCTATTTAACGCTAGATTATGATTCAAATAGGCCGTTTCTACGGCTGTAATCACTTCTCTAGGCTGGAGCAGTCCTAAATTCAGATAGGGAGAAACTAGGCTGTGCCACATCGTTTCTTCCTGGGTCACCATGGCATCCTGCAAAGGACCAAAGGAAGGCAGGCCGTGGGCGACAAAATGGTCTAAGACTGCCAGGGCTGAGGCTCGAGTTACCCCCCAACGAAAAGGCTCCAGAGCTCCATAGCCCGGAAAATCCAGAGCTTGCACCTCCTGTATCACCGCTTGGGTAATTGCATCGGGTTCAAACCACAAAGCTGAGGGCGGGTTCAACTGACCCTTGGGCGGTTGGCGGTTTTGCGAGTCAAAGTTCCACTGACCTCCGATCGGCTGGTCTTGATGCATCAGAATCTTAAATTCTCTGCGGCCTGTCCGATAAAAATCTTCTAATAACAATCGTTTGCGGGAGGTCGCCCATTGTTGGAAGTCTTCGGTACGCCACAAAAAATGATTGTTGGGTACAAAGTGAAGGGGACAACCCAGTTGCAGGTTATTAATGATTTGTCGGAAAGGGTGGTTGTTCGGATACATGACCCGTACTTCTGTGATTTTGTTGGCCTGGATCCATTGGTGGAGGGGAGTCCCAAAGTCATCTGCAATGGTGTAAGTGACTGACCATCCGTCTGCACGCAATGCTGCTGCAAAGTGACGCATGGCTGACCAAATCAGGACTAGTTTTTGCCGATGATAACGGTGCTGTCGTGCATAATCGCGAGATTCAATCAGGATTACCGGTGTTTCTCTTTGAGCGCTCTGGCAACTTGCCAGTGCAGATTGCCCAGCCCAGAGTTGGTCTCCTAGTACCCAAATTCCAGTGGTCATTGCAGGGGATGGTCTTCCGTAGATTTGATCGCAGCCTGATAGATCTTCTCATGCACTCGAATGGACTCAAAAAAGTCAACGATCGGGCGGGGATAGTCTACCCCTAGCCTGACACCATAACGCTTCTGGTCTTCTACAGATAACCGCCAGGGCTCATGCACGCTATGGCCAGGAATCGCTGCTAGTTCGGGGAGCCAGTGCCGGAGATACGCCCCTTCAGGATCGTAGTCTCTGGACTGCTTGGGAATATTGAAATAACGAAACCCCCGTGCATCATTGCCAATCCCAGTGGTGTAGTTCCAATTACCCCAATTGCTACAAACATCGTAGTCAATCAACAGAGACTCAAACCACTCTGCACCCATCTGCCAATTCAGGCCTAGATTTTTAGTTAGAAAGCTAGCAACATTCTGCCGTCCCCGGTTGGACATAAAGCCAGTTGCAGCTAGCTCTCTCATATTGGCATCAACTAAAGGGAACCCAGTTTTCCCAGTTTGCCAGAGCCTGAAGCATTTCCAGTCCTCACACCAGGGAATTTTGATCCCACGCAATCCCGATCGGCGAAAAATTTTATGGCCATGTTTGGCACCCATCAAGCGAAAGAAGTCGCGCCAAAGTAACTCGAAGATTAACCAGTAGGTCGAATCATTCTGGATGCACTGGGTCTCATAGTCTTTGATCTGTGTGTAGATCATTCGGGGCGAAAGACATCCCAAAGCCAGCCAAGGAGAGAATTTAGAGGAGTAATCAGCGCCCAGCATTCTATTACGAGTTTCTTTATAAACTTGGAGGCAGTTCCCTGTCCAAATATAGTGATTTAATCTGGCCAGACCCGCTGTTGCGCCGCCCTGAAAGTGCAGCCCTGCTCGGGCATCCATGTCTGGCCTCTCTAGGCCCAGTTCTTGTAAGGAAGGCAAATCCCCAAATGCCACATCAGGTAGACCTGGCAACCTTGGGGGAGTGGGAATCTCGTTCCGGACGATCGTCCGGTTTTCAACCAGTTGGCGAAATTTAGTGAACAGCTCCGGTGTTGTAGCGATCTTGAAGGGCAGATCATCGGGGTGATAGAGTGTCATGCCCCAAAAACGATAAACCTTGACCTTCAAGACAGACAAGGCTGTTTCCAGTGCTGCTTCTACTGCTAGTTCCTCTGAGGTGACTTCACCCTGAAAATAGACTGCGTCTACGTTTAACGCCCTCACTAAACCAGGAATGATTGCTTCTGGCCATCCCTTATACACTAGTAAATTGCTACCCAACTGGCAAAGAGATTGGCGCAAATCAGCGACACTTTCGAGTAGAAATTGAGCCCGAAAAGCACCCGTTTTAGGAAAGCCAAAAGCAGTTGTAGAAAATTGACGAGGGTCGAAGCAGTAAACAGGAATAATTTGGGTCGCTTGTTGGAGTGCTTGAGTCATGGGCTCATGATCCTGCAAGCGTAAATCATTGCGATACCAGACCAAATTGATCATGCTGAGAGTTGAAAATTAGGATCACGAATTGAATAAGATGAACAATTGGGGTGCAGGAGCAACGCCCCTGCTTGGGGGCGAAGCCCCAAACCCCTACTTTATTTAGTTTTCGATCCTGAGGGACTGTTGGAACGGTTCAGATTCCGGTAGCCCTCAGGGCTAAAGTTGCAGCTACTAGAGCAAAACTACTGTTCCGTCAGGAAAATTTTGACGGGTCGAAGACCCGCAAAATTTAACCCCAATCAACAACCTGGATTTTGGCTGCCCGTCAATCATTGATTGACTTACCACTAGCCTGTGTGAGTTCATTGGGAACGGCTCCAGAGCCGCTTAATCTCTTCCAGGGTCTGGGTGTTTGGGGTTTGGGCTACCTGGCCGGGTGGAGCCATCTGGGCTCCGGGAACGTTCTGATTCCAGGGGCTATTGGGGACAGATTTCAGATCAATATTACCGACGACAGGTCGGAAGCCATACTGAACAAAGACGGCCTGTTGCTCCGGTTGGGTCAGGAAGTCCAGAAATTTGCGGGCTGCATCAGCCGTGCTCCGATCGACCTGGCGACGGGCAATGACTGCCGTGGAAACGGTCTCGATCGTGGGATTGAGATAGTAAATCTGGTATGGCTTGCCCTGGTTGGCCCCCGATTGCTGCCAGCGATAGAGGGCAATGCTTTCGTAGACCGTGGCCACATCGGCATCATTAGGACCCCGGCTGATGAACTCCTGCAGCAACACGTCCGTGGAGCGGGGCGGCTGGTAAACGGATTTGTGCACCAGGCTGAAGAGCGATTGTACGGTGGGCTGACCCAGGTTAGCGGGAGTGATCGGACTGTTCCCCAGTTTATTCTGACTCCAAAGGGTCATGGTGATCTGGCCGCTGTTCGATCGTTCCGGATCCGTCATCAGAAAATCGAAGTTGCCCCAATCCGGCTGGCCCCCGATCGCACTCCAGTTCCCTGTCTGCATGGCCTGTTCCAGCCGTTCCCAGCGAAAGGTGTTGTCTGGAAAGAGCACCTTGCCCCGATCGTTCCAGGCAATGGCCACCAGGAGGGTTTTCGCTACTGGGCGTGGACTGTCATAAAATGCATCCGCGTTATTCTGTGCTTTCCAGCGCGCATTCATCTCGACCAGCAGTTCCCCATTGGCTGGAATGAGCACCGTTGGCTTAAAGTCATTTTTGTCATCCAGGTAGCGATTCACCACATCCTGCGACCCCTGGAATTTGAGTTCCAGCATGATGTCTGGGTTTTTCTGTTGAAACTTTTCTCTCAGGGCAGTCAGGGGCTCCTGGAGTTCGGTGCCAGCGACAACGGTAATCGTCCGACTCAGACCTGGCAGGGGGGCATAGGCCAGCCCCAAGGCGACGGCAATGATTCCCAGAGAGACGATCGGCTTGGTTTTCATCGGTTGCTCCTCTTGCGGCGGCAATCAGGTTCGTTCGACCAGTAGATCCACATTTTCCTGGAACAATTTCAACTCATCACCCAGGGTTTGTAGGTCTTCCACCACTGCTGTGTCCTGGAGATTGGCAGTCCGGAGCTGGTTTTGCATGGATTGCAGCACACCAGCCGAGTCAAAGATCAGGCGGGCAAGGCTGACCACCTGTGCTTCACGGGCATCCTGACCCTGTTGGGCCAGTTGAATGTTGTGTTTCAGGCTCTGGGTCAACTGCAGGAGTTGCTCCCGAGCCGGGCCATCGACGGTTTTGCGTAAGCGATCCTGGGCTTTGTGGAGCTGGTTTTGCAGATCGGTGGCTGAGAGCAAGGAGGCAGAACCCCGAAACTTATGGGCTAATTCGTCAATTTTGTTGGGGAGTTCACAGGCCCGATCACAAGCATACTGCACCACCGATAACAGCTCCATTTGGGTGGAATGGGTTAGTAGACGGCTGGCCTCCGATCGCAAATCATGGGCTCTGGCTGCCAGGGCTCTTGCCTGTTCCTTGGCAGCCAGAATTTCCCGTTCCAGGGCCGGGTTCTCCAATCCCAGGGTTTCAGGTTCCCGGGCCTTCAGAACGAGGGCTCCTACGGTTGCGACTGCTGCCGATAGGGGAAGTACCACAGCACCCGGTAAGTTGACAATACGCACGCCTACCACCAGGAGAATGCCACCTGCCAGCACAGCAAGGGGATAATGGAGAGGATTGGCCAGTTTCATAGCTCAGGCTGTACAGGGTTGGATGGGGAGACCATTAAAACTCAACTTGCAGGTCACTCAGGACCCGTTCAATGGTGGCAGGGTCTCCCTTAGAGTAGTATCCCCCATTGAAATCAGCAATGGTTTTCAGGGCCTGGGGATCAAACTCGCCCTCTCCGCCATAACCAATGGTAAAAACAGCGATGCGGGGGGCATCCTCCGATTGAAATCCTGTTTTTTTCAGCTCCCTGCCGAGTTGATCCAGGGTGATTTGAGACCCCTGATCCTCTCCGTCCGTCAGGACGACGACTGCATTAATAGCGTCGGGGCGCAGATTTTGCTGTAACCAGTTACGGGCATAGAGGGAGGCATCATAGAGGCGTGTGCCTCCCTGGGCCTGCAGGCTACTCACAAAAGCTAACCCCTTTTCCCGCCCGCTCGGAGTGCCATCGATGAATACCGGTTCTCCAATATCAGAGCTAAACCGAACTAAAACGGTTTTCTCTTTGTCCCCCAGGTTTTCGATATAAGTTTTGAGGGTATTTTGCATGGCAATGATTTTGTTGCCTTGCATGGAACCAGAGGTATCGACGACTAGCACCACCTGAGAGGGTTTCTTGGTGACCTCCCGCCAGGATTTCAGCATGGCATTCACGACTTCGGGCTGGGGAGGGCGATAGGAGTCGTAGGTGGGTTGGGTACTGACGCCATAGTCTGCCGTGAACTTAGGACCGGGGGGAACGCCGGGTACTCCTGGGCGCAGGCCCAGGCTGGTGGCAATTTGCTGAGTTTCGGGAGATTGGAAAAAGGCAATGACTTTTTCTGCGGCTGCCTTCTCATCGGGATTAATCCAGGGAGCGGTGGCCACGATCGCCCGCATATTGGAGGAGAAAGTGGCTTTGGGGTAAACGGCCTCGTAGCGAGTCTGCCCCGGCTGCAGGCTAGAGTTAGCTGCAATCACCGAGGACTCGTACACCGACCCCATGGAGGCCCAGAAAGGACCATTTTTCACCATTGCTTTGGCTAAGGAATTGGTGGAGATGCCGTAGCGGGTCACCTTTTTCTGAATTTGTTGAATCTGGCTTTGATACGTTGCTACATCAGCAACTGTCAATTGATCTGGGCGCTTCCCGGAGATGGAGGCATACTGGGCCACCAAGGTTTGCAAACCAGAGTTCGATCGGGTGGGTGCTGTCTGTACGTAGTGTACGGTCAAAGGTGGACTGGATGACTCCATCTCCTTGTGGGTTTTGGCAGTGACCAGAGCCTTAAACGGATCAGGCAATTTGCGCAGGCCCGCAGCCACATCGGGTTGAGCCATAAACACCATGGGGCTGTTGGCCAGCAGGGGAGAGTCGGTTATTTCGGGGATATACCGCTGTCCTGGGAACAGTTGATTCATCTGATAAATCAACTGGCTCTGGTAAATTTCTCCATCCACTGAAACGAGGGTGGGAAAATCAGGTGAGTCAGCCGGTAAGGTTCCCGACTTAAACTGCTGAGCCAGGGTTATCACCGTTGTCACCACATCGCCACTGCCCCGCGCCTCACATTCAACGTAAAAAGATTTGCCATTCTCCAGTTTGGGTTGTTGCTGGTTATATTTTTGGGCGGCTTGATGGCAAAAATCTTCCAGGGCACTGCCGACCAGAATCTTGACCGGAAACCCTGTTTGGGTGGGTTGGGTTTGGGATTGATTAGCATTTTGCTCGTTGCAGCCAGCCAGTAAAACAACACTGAGGGCAACTGCCAGCCGAGTCGTTAACCTGCGAAACTTTGGGATCATGGAAGTCATTGGATTACAACGGGACTGTTTGTGGAGTCTGTATTCAGCGTTACATCCGTTAAATAACACTCCTAGCTTTCATGGTAATACAGCACCTCGATCGGATAGGACCCGAATTTTTCGTGAAGGATTGGGGCAGGTCATAGGGTTCAGTTGGGCGAGGGGAGTCGATCGGGCAACCTTGGGTTAGCAAAACCCAACGGCTAGTTCGGACAAGGCTTGCAAGAGTTTGGGCAGCCAAGCTCTTGATTGTAATGTTTTGAAGACGATTTGGGGTGGGGCTAAGGGGATTATTAGATCATAAGAAACATAACTGATTGAAGCAGGAGCACTTCCATGAGGTTCACCTCCACAATTGCTTTACCTCAAGGTGAGGATCTGTTCGCTGCGATCGTTCATCCCCTTCATACCGCTGCCCCTGCAGATGTCGTCCAGGACGTGATCGCCCAGATGCATGCTGGGAGGATGACCTGCGATCGGTCCCGCAACGTAGAGACTGAATCCCCTCTGCAGCAGGCCCAAGGGCAGCAGAGTTGTGTGTTGGTGCTGGAAGACAATCGCTTGGTGGGGATTTTGACTGAGCAGGATCTGGTTAGTCTTAGCGCTTCAGGGCAGAATCTGGCCCAGGGGACGATCTCTGAGGTCATGTCTGCCCCAGTGTTGACCCTCAATGTTTCAGACTGCACCGATCTGTTGGTGCCCATCACGCTATTTCAGCGCCACGCTATCCGCCACTTGCCCTTAGTGGATGATCAGGGGGCTGTGGTGGGATTGCTCACCCTCGATAGCCTGCAACCCCTGCTAGCCTCGATCGGATTATTGCGCTTGTCTACAATCTCAGAGGTAATGACCCAGACGGGAGCTTACGCCCCATCGACAGCTACCCTGGCTGAACTGGCCCAGTTCATGGCGACCCATCACGTCAGTGCTGTGGTGATTGTGGAAGAGGGGCCTCAGGGGTCGGGTATCAGCCGTCAGGAGTCCCATATCCCCCTGATCCCGATCGGGATAGTGACCGAGGGGGATATTGCCCAGTCCTTAGCCCTGGAGCTGGATTTCGCAGCAGTTCAGGCCCACATGATCATGAGTCCACCGACTGTAATGGTTGGGCCAGACCATTCCCTCTGGGACGTGCAGCAGTTGATGCAAGCCCAGCCAGTGAATCAGGTGGTGGTCACCGATGAAACCGGCGGGTTATTGGGCCTGGTTACCCAAGCCACAGTCTTGAGTGTTCTGCACCCAACTGCCCTTTACCGCAGGACGGAGCAGTTAATCCAAGAATTGCAGCAACAGAAAGACCTGCTGCGAGCCATCCTCGATACCACCCCCAACAAAGTTTTCATCAAAGACTCGGATGGGCGCTTTTTGCTGGTCAATCGGGCCGCTGCTGAAGCCTGTCACGCTACCGTGGAGAGCATGATCGGCAAGCGGGATGCAGAGTTTTTGTCTGATCCAGCCACCATTGCCCAATTCTTGCAAGAGAATCAGGCTGTGATTGCCAGTCAACAGCCCCTATTCATTCCGGCAGAAAAGCTATCCTTCGATGGCGAGGAACAATGGTTTCAGTGGCAAAAACACCCCATTACCCTGCCCGGTGACAACACCCCAGCGGTCCTGGGCATTGGGGTGAATATTACTGAACGGAAGCATGCCGAACAGGAGTTGCAATTGCTCAACCAGGAGTTGGAAGCGAGGGTGCTGGAACGCACTGCTGCCCTGCAAGCTAGCGAAGAACGGTGGCAGTTAATCCTGCGGGGCACCAACGATGGTATCTGGGATTGGGATCTGACAGCCAACAAAATTTTCTTTTCCAGTCGCTGGAAACAGATGCGCGGCTTTACTGACGATGAAATTGGCGACTCGCCAGATGAATGCTTAAGCCGGATTCACCCCGATGATTACGATCGGGTCATGGCTGCTGTGAACGAGCACTTCGCAGGACGCGCAGAGTTCTTTGAAGCTGAGTATCGCACCCAATGCAAAGATGGTTCCTATCTTTGGGTGCTGGATCGGGGTCAGGCTTTACGGGATGAATCGGGCCAAGCTGTTCGCATCAGTGGGTCTGAAACCGACATCACCCAGCGTAAACTGGCAGAAGATGCCCTCCGGGACAGTGAACGTCGCTATGCGACTTTGGCTGCAGCGGCTCCCGTCGCTATTTTCCGGTTTGATACCCCGTTCAACTGTGTCTATGTCAACGATCGCTGGAGTCAGATGACCGGCAGAACCGTAGAATCCGCCCTGGGGCAGGGTTGGATGGAAGCCTTGCATCCCGACGATCGGGATGATTTGCTGGCCCAATGGGCTGAAGGCTACAGCCGAGCCATATCCAGATCCCAAATTCTCAACTGCGCTGAGGGCAGGCATCGCCGCCCAGATGGCAGCATTAACTGGTACTGCGTTCAGGTGGTTCCGGAAATTGATGCGACAGGGGCTGTGCTTGGCTATATTGGGACGTTAACCGATATTACCGATCGCAAGCAGGCTGAAGCGGCCCTACAAGCCTCTGAGGCTGAGTTGCGTAGTTTATTTATGGCAATGGATGATGTGGTGGTGGTGCTGAATCGGGCGGGCACTTATCTGAAGATAGCCCCCAACAGCCCTGAGAAACTCTATCTGCCATCTGATAGGTTGCTGGGGAGAAATATTCAAGAGATTTTTTCGACGAAGCAAACGCATCAATTTCTATCTACCATCAGGCAAACCCTCGAAACTCAACAGACCCAGGAGTGCGAATATTCCCTTTTAATCCAAGAGACTGAATATTGGTTTAGTGCTAAGTGTTCTCCCCTGACGGATGAATCGGTTGTTTGGGTGGCCCGAGATATTAGCGATCGCAAGCGCATTGAAGCGCAACGTAGAGAGGTCGAGCTGGCCCTGCAGGACAGTCAACATTTTGTCCAACAAATTGCCGACGCATCCCCCAACATTCTTTACCTCTATGACTTGCAATTAGATCGCAATATCTATGTCAACCGGGAGATTGGGATCATTCTGGGCTACAACCCAGAAGAGGTTCAAGCCATGGGTTCAAATATGTTCCAAGCCTTAGTCCATCCGGATGATCTCAGTCGGTTGAGGGCATACTATGCCCAAATTTATGCCGCTCAGGATGGAGACATTCTGGAATTGGAATACCGCATGCACCATGCCAATGGGGAATGGCGCTGGCTCCACAGTCGAGATGCTGTATTTAGCCGAGATGCCAATGGCCAGGTCCGGCAAACCATTGGTACGGCTCAGGATATTACGGTGCGTAAACGCCTGGAACAGGAACAAAACCGTCTTCTGGCCATCCTGGAAGCCTCGACTGACTACATTAGCATTGCAGATCTGACGGGTCAGATTATCTGGAATAATACCGCCCTCAAGCAAATCTGTGGCCTGGAGAGTGATGCTGCTGTCAGGCAACGCCACATTCAGGATTACCATCCCACATGGGCGATAGAACTGATTCTACAACAGGGCTTGCCTCTGGCCCTCTCTAATGGCAGTTGGATTGGCGAAACGGCTTTGCTGGATGCCGCTGGACAGGAAATTCCGTTGTCTCAACTGATTCTGGCTCATAAATCACCGCAGGGAGAGGTAGAGTTTCTCTCCACCATTGCCCGGGATATGCGCGTCCGCAAAGAATATGAGCAGCGGCTGGAGCGAACGAATGCGGAATTGCTTCGGGCCACTCGCCTCAAAGACGAGTTTCTGGCCAATATGAGCCATGAACTTCGGACTCCCCTCAACGCGATTCTGGGTATGTCGGAGAGTTTGCTGGAGCAGGTCCTGGGTTCCCTGAACGATCGCCAGAAGAAAGCGATCGCCACGATCGAACACAGCGGTCAGCACCTGCTGGAATTGATTACCGACATTCTGGAAGTCTCAAAAATTGCTGCGGGCAAACTAGAGCTCGATCTTTCCACCGTATCAGTTAGCCATCTTTGTGCTTCCAGCCTGGTGTTTATTAAGCAACAGGCATTCAAGAAACAAATTCAACTCAACACGACTTTACCCAAAAACCTGGGGGATATCACCGTGGATGAACGCCGCCTGCGCCAGGTGTTGATTAATTTGTTGACTAATGCGGTTAAATTTACCCCTGCTGGCGGGCGGATTACGCTGGAAGCTCATCTCGAACCGATCGAAATTAACCTGGCAGATCGCGTCCCCACCAACCGGGCAGATGGGTTCCCGGAAGCCTGGGATGAACCCAGGGAAAACCATGGTCTGTTGCAAGATTATGATCTTTGTATTTCTGTGATCGATACCGGGATTGGCATCTCTGCTGCTGATCAAACCAAACTCTTTCAGCCCTTTGTCCAACTTGATAGCAGCCTCAATCGCCAGTATGAAGGTACTGGTCTGGGGCTGACCCTGGTGAAGCAAATCGTTGAACTCCACGGCGGCTCTGTCAGCCTCACCAGTACGTTGGGCCAGGGCAGTTGCTTTACGGTGCGTCTGCCCTACAATGGCCCTGGGATGGACATTCCCTCCCCCACCGCTCCTGACCCGATGGCAGAATCAGGGATGAAATCGGGTCAACCCCTCATTCTGTTAGCGGAAGACAACGAAACCAATATCAGCACCCTCTCCAACTACCTGGAGGCCAAAGGCTATCGCATGATCCTGGCCGGAAATGGGCAGGAGGCGATCGAACTGGCCCGCACCCATAGCCCTGATTTGATCTTGATGGATATCCAGATGCCCAAGGTCGATGGCCTGGAGGCGATTCAGAAAATCCGTCAAGATTCCCAACTTGCTGCCATTCCCATTATTGCCCTGACCGCACTAGCTATGACGGGGGATCGGGAGCGTTGCTTAGCAGTGGGGGCCAGTGATTATCTGGCCAAACCCGTTAAGCTCAAGCAGTTGGATGACCTCATTCAACTGCTTTTAAATCTTGGGGATGGGACTTCCTGAGCGGGTCAGGCTCCCCAGGGGAAAGGGAGAAAAGAATGGCGTAAGATGCAAGACTATTTGGCTGCAGTTACCCGAGCAATGTTTTCTTCCCATTTTCGAGGGGTGCTGGCCCGCCGAATGTTGCGCCAAATTTGCGTTGCTGCCAGGGTTCCATCTGCGACTGCGATCGACACCTGATTGATCCCTTGCTTGAGGTCTCCCAGGGCAAAAAGGCGAGGATGGCTGGTTTGCATCATGTTGTTCGTAATCAGATTTTCTCCGTCCCATTCCAGGCCCGCAATCCCTTTCAGGTAGCGGTTATGGTAAATAGAACCCATGTTGATCAGGCCAGTCGTGGCTTCCACGATCGTGCCATCGGTCAACTCAATGCCGCTCATATGATGGTTTTCTCCCAGAATCCGGGCGATCGGCGCTTCATAGAGGGGATAGCCATGATCGGCCAACTTCTGCTTCATTTCATCCCCAACCGTACAGAGGCCATGGGTTAAAACGGAGATGTAAGGAGTAAACCAGTTCAGGACAAAGGCTGCATTAATCTGGGATTCCGTCCCGGCGATTAGAACTGCTTTTTGATCCCACATGTCAAACCCATCACAAATCATGCAGACGTGGAGGGTGTAGCCCGCATAGTCATAGATGTTTTGCATGTTCTCGATCTGAGGCAAAATATCGATGATTCCGGAAGCGGCAATCAGGTACTTACTGTGAAAAACAGGATAAATACTGTTCTGTTTGCCGACCTTGACCCGAACAGCAAAATGGTCCCCTTCATCGACAACGTCTTCCACAAATCCGGGCAGGTAGTCTGCGCCCCACTGGATGGCCTGCTTAACCCCATGATTTAAAATATCCCGCCCGGGCGTATTCGGATCGATGCCCAGGTAGTTGCGCAGATCTTGCATCCACAGCGATCGGCCCCGCCCTTTCTCAATCACCAGGCACTTTAATCCGTAGCGGGCCAGGTAAATAGCGGCAGACAGACCACCCATCCCTCCCCCAACGATAATGGCATCGTAGAGGGTATCTAGGCGCTGATCCAAATTCTTGCTTGAGAGTTTCATGACTACCCCACCAGATTGATGCAAGGGATGAATTGAGATGGGCAAGGAAAGTAACCTGGTGGGTCTCTCCTTGCCCAAACTCGTTGTCAGGGGCTGAATGTCATTTCAGGTTAGGGCGAAGTGACATTAGCCAACAAAGGCAAGGCGAGGCTGAGAGACACCAGCGGACTCCGTGCCCTTGAGGTGAGCCAGCATGGTATCGGCATCGGAAACCTCGAACGGGTCGATCGGGCAGTTGTCACCGAAGTCAGGCTCAACGAAGACTTTCTCAATCTTGCCGTCGTTCACCAGCATAGAATAGCGCCAGGAGCGCATGCCGAAGCCCAGGTTGGACTTGTCAACCAGCATACCCATCTTGCGAGTGAATTCGCCATTACCATCGGGCAGCAAAGAGACATTTTTCGCCCCAACCTGCTTGCCCCACTGGAACATCACAAAAGCATCATTGACGGAGATGCAGATGATTTCATCTACGCCCAGAGCCTTGAACTCATCATACAGTTCTTCGTAGCGGGGCAGGTGATTGGAGGAACAGGTGGGGGTAAAGGCACCGGGCAGGGAGAACAGGACTACTTTCTTGCCACCAAAGATTTCCTCGGTGGTCTTGTCTTGCCAGCGGTAGGGATTGGGACCGGGGACGGACTCATCCCGGACGCGGGTCTTGAAGACAACACTGGGGACACGTTCGATAACAGCCATGCTTACCTCTTTAGATGATTTTGTGAAAACTTGATCGGCGTTGACTTCAACGGTGTTGCTGTAACTAAGAATAATTCTTATTTAAGATTGAGTCAATAGTGATATTTGCTTAGTTATATAAAAGGTTTAAGATTCGGTGATCTTCTCAGATCATGGTGCTACCCTAAAAATGTAGATCGATCTGAAACGATGGGAGTTGTCCCGACAGGTAGCCTGGGCGATCTCTGGAGTCAAGCGTTATGCAGAAACAATCCGACCAGATTATCCAGACCTTGAAAGCCAAGGGATTGCGAGTCACGCCGCAGCGCTTTGCTGTGTATGCGAATTTGTTGGCGCGGATGGATCACCCTACTGCAGAAGATATTTTGAGTGATCTGAACCAGAATGCCCCCACCTCATCCCAGGCCACGGTCTACAGCTCTCTGCAGGCGCTACGGGATGCGGGATTGGTGCGGGAGGTTTTGCTCGAAGAAGGGGTCTGCCGCTACGATGCCAATATCTCTCCCCATCACCACTTTCGCTGCAAGTCCTGTGGGCAAATTGAGGATGTGGCCTGGGAACAGTTTCAGGGTTTGTCGCTAAACCGTCTGCGGGCAGGACTGAAGGTAGAAGGGTATGAGGTGACAGTCTATGGTGTTTGTGATCATTGTCACAATCACCAGGGCATTGGATCGGGGGACTGAAATCGGCACCCCTGAGACAGTAAAATTTACCTTGTGTAGATAAAGACTTTCCGGCAGCCGGATGGGATCTCCTAAAATGAGATCGACCGGACTTGAACCAGGTGACTGTGATGTCTCCTAAATCTGCTTCAGTTCTGCCACTGATGCGTATCCTGCCTTTAGAGAATGGCGATCGGCTCACCCATCTTGAGTTTCAACGTCACTATCAGGCTTTGCCTCAGGTCAAAAAGGCGGAATTAATTGAAGGAATGGTTTACATGCCCTTGCCGTTACGCATCAAGGCACATGGAGAATCTCAGGTTCATATCATGCGCTGGTTAGGGGCCGACAAGGCTGCCACGCCAGGTGTTGGCGTGGCGGATAATCCAACGGTGCGTCTGGACCCGGATAACGAACCATAAGACCAATGTTCACCCACAGGATTTGAACGAGGTGCCCTTGTCAACGAATTTATCCATACCCTGCGTCCAGGAATAGTGCCTCAACGATGATTCAAATTAATCCTCTGGCCCATTCAGAAGAAAGGAGAGTGCAGAACTTACAACTTCACTCCACCCTGAGAGACTTGAAAGCAGTAGAGTTTCAAGTGGATGAAACCTGTATCGGAGAAGAGTTATTCCGCATTTTCCAACGGAATACAAGGCTGCCTGGTGCGATTTTCATCCGGCAGGGGGTCTTGACTGGGTTGATTTCCCGGGCCAGGTTTCTGGAAATCATCAGTCGTCCTTTTGGTCGGGAGCTATTCCTGAGTCGATCGCTGGGGGAACTGTACAACACGAACCCCTGCTTACGGGAGAATCTGATGGTCCTCCCTGCTGACTTACCCATCTTTGAGGCTGTCAAAATATGTTTGCAGCGTCCCTTCGACTCTCTTTACGAACCGATTGTGGTGGATATTGGTCAGCAAACCTATCAAATCCTGGCGTTGCAGGATCTGCTGGTAAACCAGACCCAAATCTATCAGGTTGCCATGCTGACGATCGAAGAACGCACGGCTGATCTGGCCCGGGCTAATGTAGAAATTAGTATGCTCAACGAGAAACTGGAGAGTGAAAATCTGCGGATGGGGGCAGAACTCAGCCTTCTGAAGCAAATGCAACAAATGATTTTGCCTAAAGCAGAGGAACTGGAAATTGAAGGGCTGGACATTGCTGGATTTATGGAACCTGCCGATGAAGTGGGTGGTGATTACTACGATGTCTTGCAAACGGATGGTGTGGTGACGATCGCCATGGGAGATGTGACTGGCCATGGGTTAGAAAGTGGCATTCTGATGCTGATGGCCCAAACAGCCGTCAGGACGCTGAAAGAAGTGCGTGAACGTGACCCAGTCCGATTCCTGGATACCCTCAACCGCACGATTTACAAAAATGTGCGCCGGATGGATTCAGACAAAAATCTAACCCTGGTGCTCTTGAATTACATCGATCGCAAAGTCAGTATCAGTGGACAACACGAAGAGACGATCGTGGTGAGAAACGGCGGCTACATCGAACGGATTGACACCATCGATCTGGGATTCCCCATTGGTCTGGATGACAATATTGCCAACTTCATCAACCATACAGTGGTAGAGTTATACCCCGGCGATAGCATTGTGCTCTATACCGATGGCATTACAGAAGCCAGCAACATCCACAAAAACCAATATGGCCTGCAACAATTATGCGATGTGGTTTCCCAAAACTGGCAGCGATCGGCCAACGAAATCAAGCAAGCTGTGATTGAGGATGTGCGGCGTCATATTGGTTCCCAGAAGATCTTTGACGATATTACCCTCCTGGTCCTAAAGCAACGGGGGGATGAGACTCCGGGGATGATGACGTTCGAAAACGGTTCGATCGTCCCTGCTTCTGCTCCGAAACCTGTTTAAGGAAAAGGCAATTTGAACCGGTATAACCTCCCATGCATCCAAGGTCAGACCTGATTGAACTTTTCTCAACTTTTTTAAGGTTTGATCAGGCTGGGAGCCATGTCTGGGGGACAGATCCCGTGTTGCGACGCAGTATGCAGATCTGCCTGGACCAATATGGGCCGTGTCCTGATCGGGCCGCCTCTACTTCGCCAGAAGACGCGGAGCAATTCTGGGTGCTTTATTGGCATCGGCGCTGGCAACACCAGTCTGAACGTTTAGCCATGGCCCATCTCTCGGCCTATTTACAGGAAACCTGCTACTGGTCTGCCTCCCGCATGACTCGGCAATTCGCCAGCCCGATTCATCATCTAGCGGATTACTTTCAAATGGCGATCACGGACCTGCCGAAGATTCTGGACCATTGTCAGCCTGAACACCTGGCTGGGTTGAAAGCCTATGCCTGGGTTGTATTTAGCAATCGGATTCGGGATACCTTGCGGCGGCAGCGGGAAATTGACCTGTGCAGTGACTGGGGACTGTTATTGAAACTGAGTCGTAAACGATTGCAGGAGGCTTTGGCGCAGAGAGGGCTGTCTGACTCGGAGATGCAGCGCTATCTCCTGGCCTGGCGGTGTTTTACGGACCTGTATATCCCTGCTACGCCTGGGTTAAACCGATTAGCCAGCCCCACTCCAGACTTGTGGGCGGCGATCGCCCGATGCTACAACCAGCGTCAGAAAACTCAATTACCGGGTTCTGAGGTGGACCGCAGTCCTCAGGACCTGGCAGCATGGCTGGCGGATTGTGCCCGTCATATCCGGGCCTACTTTTATCCAGTGGTCACCTCCCTGAGTCAATCCCGACCGGAAGAGATGACGACCGAATGGGAAGTGGTTCTGCCCGATGCCGTTACAGCATCGCCCTTAGACCTGGCGATCGTGCAGGAGGAATTGCGGGAGCGCCAAGAGCAATGGGGGCAAATCAGTCAGATCCTGCGAACGGCGATCGCCCAACTGGATGCAGCGAATCTGCAACTGGTTGAAATGTACTATGGGCAGTCCCTGACTCAGCAACAGATTGCTACAGCCCTGGGCATCCCGCAATATACTGTTTCCCGCAAATTAGCCAGGGTGCGGGAAGCTTTATTGTCAGCTTTGGCGCGATGGAGCCAGGAGACGCTGCATATTTTGCCAACTTCAACCGTTATCAAATCTATGAGCGTAATGCTTGAGGAATGGCTGCAGGTTTATTGCCAGCCACCAGACCGATGATGGCTCGAACAGGAGGATCTGAATCATGACAGTTCCAGGGGTGCCCCCCACCCAACTGGTTTTGGAAATTGCTTCTGGCTTGCAGCAGCAAGCCTGGTATCAGAGCCAGAAATGTCCTCAACCTCAGCATCGGTGGACGATTTACCTGAACCTGGTCTGTCTGCACACCCTGTTACCCTGGCTCCAGGCGGAACAGGTGGCCCAGACCTCGATCTGGCCGAATTGGGAATCCCTGATGCCTTTCTGGACGGTGGTCAACGGAACGGCGATCGCCTTCGGCTCAAAACGGCTCCTGCTGGTGCCCAGTCAGGGCCTTGATGCCCGTGAATTGTGTGTTCCCCAGGAATGGGTTGATCTGCCGACCTGGGCTGCCGATTACTATCTGGCAGTGCGGGTCAATCCCGATGAGCAGTGGGTGCATTGCTGGGGATACACCACCCATGCCCAGTTGAAGCAACAGGCCCAGTACGAGCCATGCGATCGCACCTATTGCCTGGATGCCCAGGCCATGATTCCCGATCTGAGTGTCCTGTGGGTGGTGCAGCAACTCTATCCGGATGAACCCACGCGGGCACTCATTCCGCCCCTGCCAGTGTTACCGGAATTGCAGGCTGCTGAGCTGTTGCAGCGCTTGGCCAGTCCCGCGATCGAGGCCCCGCGACTGGAAGTCCCATTTCAAGTCTGGGGTGCGTTGCTGGAACAGGTGAACTGGCAACAACAACTCTATGAAAACCGTTATGGAGCTGGATCTATGAATGTTCTGGAAGCTGTGAAGTTGCCCGAAGTTGTGGAGTTGCCCCCTGTGAACTTGCGCCAGTGGTTCGAGGATGTTGCCGATAGTATTTGGCAGTCCCTCGATACCTTGTTTGAATCCCAGCCCGCCTTCAATTTTCGGCGCTCTGATGGGGCCAATCGGGGGCGCGGCATTCGTCTACCCCGCCCCTTCAGTGAGGAACCCATTGCCCTGATCGTCAATCTCGATCTGGAACCGGATCATCGCATCAAGGTAAAAAGCCAGCTTTACGCTTTGGGACCATCCCGGACCTTGCCTACCGGGTTGCGCCTGGAAATGGTTTCAGAATCGGGTCAGGTTCTGGAGACGGTGATTGCTCGGGACCAGGACAACTGCATTCAGCTTCCCCGGTTCAAGTGTCCCCCGGGTCGATTGTTCAGAATTAGAACCAGCCTGCAATATCTGGTTTTTTCGACAACGTTCATTAGTTAAGGAACGAGAATTAAATAAAGTGTCAAACTCCTGATTGCCCTCACCCCCCTGCCCCCTCTCCCAAATTTGGGAGAGGGGGAGGGGTTGGGGGTTGGAGATGAGGGCTGAAGAAATCCAGGTTATTTAATTCCCGTTCCTAAGGATCGAAAATTAAATAAAGTTGGGGTTTGGGGACTTTGGCTGGCAAAACGTTTTTCGAATGCCTTCAAGCAGGGGCAACGCCCCTGCACCCCAATGGTGCATCTTGTTGAGTTCGTCATCCTCAGTGGCGTTGTTATGAGTCAATCAGTTGTCTTGAATTTAGGTCGTGGTAATTGTCAGCAAGGGTTTGCAACGGTTGTTGCCCAGTTTTGGCAACCCGATCGGGCTACCCCAGTGCAATTTACTGGCAGTCTTCCCCCTGCCAGGGACCTGATTGAGTTATATCACCAGTGGCAACGACTTTACGAGAGCATGTACGCCAGTTTGGGCTGGCGTTGCCGCCAAACTCCGATCGGGGGCGATACCCTTGACTTTGAATTTGAACGGTCTGACATCACCCATATTTCCCGGGCTGAATTCGATCGCCTGTCCCAGATGTTGCAGCAGCGAATGAATCACTGGCTCAACACAGACGCCTTCCGCAATATTGAGCGCAAGTTGCGGACCCAACTCTCCCTATCGGAAGAATTTCGCTTCATCATTACGGCTGAAGATAGTCAGGTGTTACGTCTGCCCTGGTTCCTCTGGCAATTTTTTGAAGACTATCCCCAGGTGGAGATTGCCCTCAGTCCGCCGGATTATGCCCATTCCCGCAAAGTTCCCCGACCTGTGACCCGGCGGAAGGTAAAAATTTTGGCGATTTTGGGGGATCAACAGGGAATTGATCTGTCCGAGGACCAGCGATTTTTAGAACAATTGCCTGATACTGAGTTGAAGCTTTTGGTGGAGCCGAAACCGGTGGTGCTGAATCAACATCTCTGGGAGGCTGGCTGGGATATTCTCTTTTTTGCTGGGCATAGTTCCAGTCAGGAAAAGGGGCAGATTCAGCTCAATCCTGAGGATGCCTTGACGATCGGCCAGTTAAAATATGGGCTAAAAAAGGCGATCGCCCATGGCCTAAAGCTGGCAATTTTCAACTCCTGTGATGGGCTGGAACTGGCCCGCGACCTGGCTGATCTCCATATTCCCCAGGTCATCATCATGCGGGAGCCTGTGCCCGATCGGGTGGCCCAGGAGTTCCTCAAACAGTTTCTGATGGCCTTTGCTGGAGGTCAATCCCTCTATTTGGCGGTGCGGGAGGCCAGGGAAAAATTACAGATTCTGGAATCCGAATTTCCCGGTGCCAGTTGGCTCCCCGTAATTTGTCAGAACCCCTCGGAAGTGCCTACCCACTGGAACGATTGGCGGGGTGTTTCCTCCGCCCCCCGGCAAGTCTTTTCTCGCCGTCAACCGTATCAAAGGTTGCTGATCCGGAGTTTGCTAGTCACCGGGGTCATTGCCTGTGTGCGGGGGCTGGGTGCCTTGCAGGGACTGGAACTGGCAGCCTACGACCAGTTCATCCGCTGGCGACCCGCCGAACCTGCAGATTCCAGGATCGTGGTGGTCACGATCGATCGGGCCGATGTCCTGGCCCAGGGGAATGAGCCGCGCCAGGGATCCCTGTCCGATCGCACCCTCAGTCGGCTGCTGGATACCCTGAAGCGCTCTCGGGCCAGTCTGATTGGGTTAGATCTCTATCGAGATTTCCCCGTTAGTTCCGCTGCCCCTGAACTGGCTCAAGAGCTGCGTCAGAACGATCGACTGATTGCCATCTGCAAACGTCCAGACAGTGAAAGCAATGCCAGTAGCATTGCCCCACCGCCCGAAATCCGACCCACCCAGGTTGGATTCAGTGATTTTGTCGAAGACTCGGATGGGGTTGTGCGGCGTCATCTGCTGGCGATGTCTACCAAAACAGCCTCCTCTTGCACACCGACCTATGCTTTCAGCACCGAACTGGCCCTGCGGTATTTGCGCGATCGGGGGGTGAAAAGCCAGATCACTCCCCAGGGGAACCTGCAATTGGGCCAGACCATCGTCCCCAAATTGACCCGCCGCACGGGGGGCTACCAGCCGGTCGATGCCAGGGGAACGCAATTGCTGCTCAACTATCGGGCCAATCCGTCCCACAGTGTCACCCAAGTCTCTGTCCGTCAGGTGCTGAACCGTCAAATTGACCCCACAGCCTTCGAGGATAAGATTGTCCTGATCGGCACTATCTTCCCGGATAACGGCGACTACTGGCCCACGCCCTATGGCAAAAACTTTGCCCGCCAGGTTCCGGGCGTTTTGCTCCAGGCCACCCTGGTCAGCCAGTTGATCAGTGCTTCTTTAGATCAGCGACCCCTGCTCTGGGTCTGGCATCCCCTGGTGGAGTGGTTCTGGATCTGGGGATGGGCCTTGGCCGGTGCGGGTCTGGTCTGGTCTGTGGCCTCACCGTTGCACCGCATCCTGGCCTGCAGTGCTGCTGGATTGGTCTTGACGGGCAGTTGCCTGTTCATTCTGATCAAAGGGGGCTGGGTGCCTGTTGTCCCGCCGCTCCTGTCCCTGGGCTTGACCGCCAGTTATGTTGCCTATTTACTGCCGTTACGGTTACGGGATCAGCCATGAATCATTGTTTCAAGTAGGAGCCTGGTTTTATGAGTCACTTACACGGTTTTAAACAGATTGTCGTGGTTCCGCTGTGCCTGGGGTTGATCAGTTTGGCGATCGTTCCAGGGCCTGGAGCGACGAAACAGCCCCTACAAAATGCCTCCGGGCCAGCCACATCCGATCTGCGGTTCATTCCACCTGTCTTGAGCAATACCGCTGAGGAACCGGGAGGCCGCTCTCGTGGGGGTGGGAGTCGGGGCGACTGTGCCCGCTACATTAATCTCACAGCCCTGGCTCCCAGCATCACCCTCGATCAGAAGGAGATTGTTTTGGGCCTGACAACAACTGCCCGCCCAACCTTCTGGTTTTATGTGCCCAGTGAACTCACCCGTGAGGCATTTGTAGAATTTGTTCTGCAAGATCGGAATGACAATCTGATTTACGAAACCAAGTTCAAAGCCGCTAAAACCCCCTCTGGCATCATCAGTGTGAGATTGCCCGATACGGCAGCAACCCTGGAACCCAATCGGTCCTATCAGTGGACCCTCTCCATTTACTGTAATCCGGCCAAACCCTCGGAATCTTCGTTTGTGCAGGGGTTGATCCGACGGGTGGCCCTGAAACCGGAACTGCAGGGTCAAATTGACAAGACTTCGAATCCCCTAGAACGGGCCAAACGCTATGCCCAGGCGGGAATCTGGTATGATGCCCTCACCATCCTGGGAAATTCCCTCCAACGGCAGGGGAATCAGGACCCGAAGTTGGCGGCGGCCTGGGCTAATTTGCTGCAACAGGCTGGTTTAGCGGATATTGCCAGAGTTCCTTTAGTTCCCTGCTGTCGCCCCCAAGGGGATCAACGGTCTGGTCTGTAAATAACTCGCATGATCTAGTCCTTCCCGCAGGACCTGGTGTGTATTCAGAGGAGGCCATCAGTATGGTGAGAATGTTACAGGTCCATCTCTCCAGAAGCCTTGTTGTGAGGGGGAGCGGACTGATAGGTGTCGGACTCTTAGCACTACAACTCCCCTGCCCAGGGCAGGCCCAAATTGTGCCCGATTCTACCCTGGGTCCAGGGCAATCCAGCCTGACCCCAAATGTGATCCTTAAAGGGCAACCTGCCCTGCGCATTGATGGGGGCACCCTACGGGGGAGCAATCTCTTCCACAGCTTCTCGCAGTTTAATGTGGGCGATCTGGAGCGTGTCTATTTTGCCAACCCGGCAGACATTCAGGCGATCGTCACCCGTGTGACCGGTGGCAACCCTTCCAATATTCTGGGCACCCTGGGGGTGGCTGGGCCAGCCAGCCTGTTTCTGATCAACCCGAATGGAATTTACTTTGGCCCCAATGCTCGCCTGGATATCACGGGCTCTTTTGTGGCCACGACTGCCGATCGACTGAAGTTTGCGGATGGGAGCGAATTCAGTGCCACCCATCCCCAGGCTCCGCCCCTGCTCACCGTCAGCATCATACCCGGTATGCAGTTTGGGTCCAGTGCGCCGATGGCCACGATTTTCAACCAGGGGCAACTCAGGACGGGCCAGGATCTGGTGCTCGTGGCAGGGACCCTACGGAGCCAGGGACAACTGCAGGCCGGTCGAGATCTGATCCTGAGATCGTCCGATCTGCTCCAAGTCCAGAATGCTTCCCTCACGGTGACCAGCAATGGCCCTACCCTGGGGACCATCACTATCGAGTCTCCGGCTAATGTCTTGCTGGATAACACCCAGATCACCACCAACAGTACCAACCATCCCCAGGGGGGCGGTGATATTGTGCTGACGGCAGCGAATCTGTTAGCCCTGAATGGGTCTAACCTGTTCACCACCACCAGCGGTGCGGGTCGATCCGGGGATGTCAGAATCACCACGTCCCAGACAACCACCTTTAATAGCAGCCGGATGACGACAGAAACCCGCAGTAGTGGTGCAGGGGGATTGGTGATAGTCAATACCCAACGGCTAACCCTGCAGAATTCCAGCGTCTGGCGAGCCATTACCTTTGGTTCTGGACCAGGGGGAACCTTGACGATCGACGCAGCGGATTCAGTCAACCTGAGTCAAAGCTTGCTGGCCGTAGAAACCCGCGCTGGTTCTGGGCAGGGTGGCGATCTGGCAGTTACCACCCCGATGCTGAATGTTGATGGTAGTAGAGTGACAACAACAGTTCTACCCGATGCCTTGGGTCGGGGTGGTGATATTTTGGTGCAGGCTAATGTGATTAATATTTCAGGGAACTTTAACCTGCCCCCTGGTCCACCGTCAGGGCTCTTTGCCGGAACGGTCGGTGGACCTGCTCCGGCAGGGAATATTGTGATTCAACCCCTGGCGGGCTATCCAACCCTCACGGTTAATTTTCTGGACAGTAATGACAGCATTTCTGTCGCGGGTGGCCAGGGTCAGGGTGGCAATGTCATCCTGACTGCCCCTGAAGCCGTTACGATCCAGGGAGCTGGGAGGATTAACGTTTCTACGGGGGGTCCAGCCCCAGCCGGACGATTGTTGATTAGCAGTGGGGTTGTGATCCTTGATGGGGTCTTTTTGGAAGCGAATAGCTCTGGCTCTGGCTCTGGGGGCGATATCCTGATCACAGGAAAGTCCTTGCTCCTCTCGAATGGGGGAAGAGTTTTTACGGTGGCCAGAAACAGTGGCCCTGCTGGCAATATTGAGCTGCGGCTATCGGATCAGGTTATCCTCTCTGGGACAGGGACGGGGTTGTTTGCTGGAACGACCCCTAATTCCAGGGGCAACAGCGGTAATGTCATCATCGACCCGCAAACGGTTTTGATTCAGGATGGGGCAGGGATTGCCGTGAATAGTTTGGGCCGTGGTATTGGGGGGAATGTGGCAATTCAGGCTGGGAATTTGACCCTCGATCGCAATGCCTTTATTTCAGCCGAAACAGCTAACAGCAATGGCGGGAATATCAATCTCCAGATCAATAATGTTTTGCTCTTGCGCCGCAATAGCACCATCTCTGCTACCGCTGGCGGGACGGGGGATGGGGGCAATGTGCAGATCACAGCTACTTTTGTGGTGGCCAATCCGTTTGAGAATAGTGATATCACCGCCAATGCGTTGTTTGGCAAGGGGGGCAACCTGCGGATTACCAGTCAGGCTGTACTCGGTCTGAAATTTGGCAATCAACTGACGCCGTTTAGTGATATCACGGCCAGTTCTGAATTTGGGGCTGATGGCCAGGTGGATCTGAATACCCCCAATACCGATCCCCAGCGGGGGCTGGTAAACCTGCCGGTAGATCTGCTAGATGCGACCCAGCAGATTGCGCAGGGTTGTGGTTCCCCTGGTTCTCAGCAGTCGGGTCGGTTTGTCAATGCCGGACGGGGTGGCCTCCCGCCAAGCCCGGCGGATCCCCTCAGTCGGGACCTGTTCTGGCAGGACCTACAACTCTATGGGTTGGGGGATGACCCCTGGCTATCCGGACCCCCACAACCCGGAGGGAATGGGTCTCCCAGGATTGCAAGGATTGCCTGCTCCAGATCCTTGGCCCGTCCCTCCAATCAGGAGGGGGCACCATGAGGCCCCGATCGCCCCAGCCTTATTTCCTCAGGCGGTTGAGTCTCTTTCTGCTGACCTGGTGCTGTGTCCTCTTGCTAGGTCTGCCCCATCCCCTGCTGGCCCATCCCCCTGTGGCTCCGGAGGCCCGGAATCCGACCGGGGCGGCGCTCTCTCGCCCGCCTCTAGGACTCCCCCTGGCGGACCTGCAGGTGGCTGTCCCGATGGAATTAGCTCAGGCCAATGACTCCCAGGCAACGACCCAGGTGCAAGAGGGGATGGCCCTCTACCAGGCGGGTCGTTACCAGGATGCGATCGCCCTCTGGCAACAGGCGGTTGATCGATATCAGGGGCAGGGCGATCGACTGGGACAGGCCATGGTGCTGAATCAGATGGCCCAGGCTTACCAGGCTTTACGGCAATGGGAACCTGCTCAGGCAGTTATTTCCAGGAGCTTTGCCCTGCTGGAACCTGCTACCGAAACGTCCCGATCGGGCCTGCTGCTGGCCCAGCTCTGGAACATTCAGGGACTCTCCCAATTGAATCAGGGCCAGTCTGAACAGGCGATACGGTCCTGGCAACGGGCGGCTGATCTTTATACCCGTGCAGGTCAGAAAACGGGTCGCCTCGGCAGTTTGATTAACCTGGCCCAGGCACAACAATCTCTGGGCTTCTATCGGCAGGCTCAGGCCATCTTGCTGCAGGTGTATCAAACGTTGATTCAGGAGCCTGACTCCCGCTTGAAGGCAATGGGCTTGCTCCATCTGGGGAACATCCTGCGGTTGACGGGGGGAGTGAACCTGGCTCAGGTGAATACTCCTTTAAGTTCACAACAGGTTTTGGAGGATGCTCTTGGTATAGCTCAGCGCCTACAGGAGCCTGATTTAGTTGCAACCATGCTGCTCAGTCTGGGAAATACGGCCTGGGCCGATCGCCAACTGGATCGGGCGATCGCCTGCTATCAGCAGGCTCAGAAAATGGGCAGCGATGCCCTCACCCATCTGCAGGCTGGCCTGAATCAGTTGGCCCTCACCCTCGATCGGCAGCAATGGACGATCGCCCCCTCCCTGGTGCCGCCCCTGCGGGAACAGGTGCAGCGGCTACCGATCAGTCATGCCAGTCTCTACGCCCGTCTGCATCTGTCTCAGAGCTTAATTAAACTCCTGCAGGTTCGGTCGATCGACGCCCAGGAAATTTTGCCAGAGTTAGAAGCTGCCCTTGCTGCTGCCAGGAGCCTGAGAGATCCACGGGCGGAATCCTATGCCCTGGGTTATCAGGGGAAGGTGTATGAACAGGTTGATGCCTGGACCAGAGCCCAGACCTCTACTGAACAGGCCCTACTGGTGGCGCAAAATATGACTGCGCCTGACATTACTTACCAGTGGGAATGGCAACTGGGGAGAATTCTGCGGCGGCAACATCAACCCCAACTGGCACGGGTTGCATTTGCCCAGGCTTATGAAAACCTGAAGTCCCTGCGACAGGACCTGATCGCAGTCAATCCTGAAATCCAGTTCAACTTTCGAGAGCAGGTTGAACCCGTTTATCGGGATTATATTGACTTACTGGTACCGTCGGGTCAATTTTCCACCCGCAGAACGGCTGAAGTCCCCCATGGGAATGCGGCGAATTTGATTGAAGCCCGTCAGGTGCTGGAATCGTTCCGCTTGGCTGAGCTGACCAACTTTCTGGGGAGCAATTGTCTGCAACCCGTGGCCATTGACCAGATTGCCCAGGTGCATGATGCTGCCATCCTCTATCCCATCATGCTGCCCGATCGGCTGGCAGTGATTGTGAGTCTTCCTAATGAACTGTTGTCCTATACCGTTGATGTGACTCAGGATCAGGTGACGGAGGTCGTGGACCGCTTGAGACGAGAGTGGGAAAAGCCCTATACCTCGCCTCAGGGAAAACAGTTGTCTCAACAACTGGAGCGCTGGCTGATTCAACCGATCGACCAGCACCTGAGTCAGGCCCAGATCAAAACCCTGGTCTTTGTGCTGGATGGAAACCTGCGGAATGTGCCGATGGCGGCCCTCTACAATGGTCGGCAGTATTTAATTGAGCGCTATGCGGTCGCCCTGGCTCCCGGATTAACCTTACTCGCCCCGTCTCCGCTGAAGGAAAAACAGTTCAATGCCCTGCTGGTCGGCTTAACCCAGGCTCGACAGGGATTTCCGGAACTGGTCAATGTGGCCCCAGAAATTCAAACCATCCAATCTCTCATGCCCAGTCAGGTGCTGCTGAATGAAACCTTTACGAAGAAAAACTTACAGACCCTGGTGCAGGCTGCTCCCTTTTCGATCGTGCATCTGGCCACCCACGGCCAGTTTGGTTCAACTGTGGACCAAACCTTCATTCTGACCTGGGATGGTCGGTTGAACGTAAATGAGTTACGCAATTTGTTGCAAACCAAAAACCAAGCGATCGATCTGCTGGTCTTGAGTGCCTGCGAAACTGCTGCTGGAGATGAGCGAGCTGCGCTGGGTCTGGCGGGCGTTGCAGTTCAGTCCGGTACCCGCAGAACCCTGGCTTCCCTTTGGAGCGTGGATGATCAGTCGGGGGCGGTTTTTATTCGCTACTTCTATGAGGCTCTGGTGAAGGGGACGGGTAGCAGTGCTGATGCCTTACGTCAGGCCCAGCGTCTTCTCTTGAAAAACCCTAGCTATCGTCATCCCCGTTACTGGGCCCCCTATGTGTTATTGGGGAGCTGGTTGTAGGTCAGCCTGAAGTGACCCATCATTGCTCCAGAAAGTGCTGGCATAGCGATTTCGTCCCTGCTGTTTGGCGGTATAGAGCGCCCGATCGGCGCAACTGATCAGCGTCTCAGCGGAACTGCCCAGGGTCGGTATGATGCAACTGATGCCCAGACTGACCGTGAGATACGGGCTGATGTCAGATTGCGAGTGGGGGATGGCCAGGGATTGGATAGCCTGTCGAATGTTCTCCGCCACTGCGATCGCCCCTGTTGGATCAGTGCAGGGAAGAATGACCGCAAATTCTTCTCCCCCGTAGCGGGCCACCAGATCTGCGGGACGATTGACCACCTGTGCAGTGGTCTGGGCCACTTGCCGCAGACAGGTATCTCCGGCTTGGTGGCCATAGCAATCGTTGTAGCGTTTGAAATAGTCCACATCAAACAAAATCAAGGCCAGGGGCTGTTCCTCCCGGATTAAGCGTTGCCATTCCCACTGCACCCGTTCATCAAAGCAGCGGCGGTTTGCCACTTGAGTCAGCCCATCCACATGCACAAGTCGTTGTAATTCCTGATTGGCCACATGCAATGCCTGCTCTACCTGCTTCCGTTCCTGGATCTCAGTTTGCAACCGGGTATTGGCCTCAGCCAGTTGGAGGGTGCGCTGACTGACTTCCAACTCCAGTTCATGGGAATAATCTGACAAAATCCGCTCAGCCCGTTTTCGCTCGGTAATATCCTGAAACGTCACCAGTGCGTAGATCACGGTGCCCATTTCGTCAAAAACGGGTGTTCCCCTCACTTCCAGAAGGATGGAGTTCGCACCACGGCGAATTTCCAAATCTTCCACAATCACGCATTCTCCCTGTAAGGCTCTAGCCACAGGAAGTTCGGAACTGGGATAGAGGGTCTCTGTCCCAATTTGATAAATCTGGTAGGTTGAAGAGAACTGCTCCACGGTCACGTTTGGATGGGTTCCCTGGAAAAGCAGATATTGAGCCATCTGATTGAAATAGAAAATGGAGCCATCCGGCTTATGCACGGAAACTCCCACAGGTAGAGCTTCGAGGAATTGAGAGAGTTGCTTTTCATGGGCCACAATTAAGCGATGGGCTTCCTGTTTTAACTGCTGGTTTTGCAGGTGCGTATGAATACAGGCCAGTAACTCATCTTTAATGATGGGTTTGCTCAAATAATCATTGGCTCCCTGTTCCAGAGCAACTCTGATGTCTTCAAATTGATTATGGGAGCTGATCAAAATCACGGGCAATCGATCGGCACTAAACTGTTTTCGAATGATTGACAACACGTCATCATCCACAGCTCCCGGCATATCCACATTCAGTAAAATGAGGTCCGGCAAAAATCCTCGCTCCAGCATGGCCAGTGCCTCTTTCCCATCCAGGGCAGAGGAGAGGGTATAGTTATGAAACTTGAGGAATTGCTTTAAAACTTGAATGGTGACCGTATCATCATCCACCATCAAAATATGGGGAGTCTGGTCTTGAACAGATTCAGGTTGAGGGGGGATCTCCAGGGGGGGCACTGGGGATTCTGCCACCAGAGCATCCGGGCTAATCACAATCGTTTTTAATTCCCCGGTATCCGTCACTTCCCAGTGATAGGCGATAAACCCATCAGGCTCCGATGGATCTGGCAGAACCTCTTGCGTGGAGGGATGGAGCGGATGGTCTGTAAAGATATTCAGGGATTCCGGAGCTTTGGGTTGGGCTTGAGACTGATGCAAGCATCGGCTAATCAAGAGGCTGCTGAAAGCAAACAATATCCCACTGGTGAGCGCCAGGGTGAGATCGTTGGTGCCGAAGTCACCAAGCCATCTCATTGGTTCGATCGTCCATGTCATCCCAGCCCAGTCCATTCCAACCCACGCGAAGTTTCAGATAGTCTCACCTTACCCCTTGTGACCGCAAAAACTCACTGAATTGACCAAATTTTCTGTTCCAGGTTCCCAGGCTATTTAATCTATGCTCCTAACACCATCATCTATACACCAGGGGGTAACCTGACACGTCGGCCAGTTTTTTCGCTGGTTTTTCAAGAACCATGATGTCATCGTCCTGATGGATCGGCTGCACGCCATGACGGTGTACGAGGCGAAGGGCATGGGTGTAGCGTGGATGCCTACCTGGGGCCACTTCCACCGGTATTGTTTTCAGTTCAACCTGTACGATATCCTGTGCCGCAAATTGCTGTCGGAAGAGGGTAAAAATAAAGAGGTGGTGTTGCAGAACGAAATCACCATAGGCATCAACGGTGATTGTAGTTTTTACCATGCCAGCGATAGCACCCGTGAGCACCAGCAGTCCCAACAAGGCACAAACAATGTTGAGCATCCACAGCAACTCATCCACGAAGGAGGCCAGCAAGAAGAAGAAGGCTGCCACTGGAAGCAATAAAAAAACAAGATGCCATTGTAGGGGCCAACTATATTGAAAACGGGGTGGCCAGAATTCAGGATAACGCTGGGGGCAGATGCAGCCGGATGTGATTTCAGGGGGATCAACCAGCCATGGCGTAAGGGGTACAAGTTTTTCCTCAACCTTTTGAGCAGCCATGACAGCGGCATCACTGACGGTATAAGGGTCGATGGCATCTGAGACCATCAGTACCATGCCATCTGGAACGAGGGCAACTGAGACGCGGACGCCGTTAATGGTGACCACAGAGGGCAGTATGATATCGGGAGGCACATCCAGTTTTGCAAGCAGTTGTGCTCGTTCTGCCGCATCCGTACAACGCAGTCGAACTTCTAACAAATCGCTGTCATTCAGCGAACCGCCACTCGCACGAATGAAGCGAAAAAAACGCAATGCTATTACCCAACGAGTTATTTGTTCCCGGCTATTAATCCGATAGAGGTATTCGTCAGAGATCATTAGTGTTCATGGTGTCTTGTTAATTGATGAATCAGGGATGTGCGTGTTATCAAATGATTGCATGAGGTTCATAAAATAACCATTGGACAGAAGGGCTGCCCATGTCACCGGAGAGCCAGTTGATCACCAGGGAAAGCTCAACCCAGGTTGAACCCCATGGGCACAGCAGGGACTATTCATTTTGGGAAGGTAAAGAGCTTGGGCAAGGGATCTCGCTCGATGCTCCAGGTCCGTGAGATCGAGCGTTGTCCCTGTCGCAGATTAACCCAGGTGGTTGTGCCCCAGAGGGGAGGGCACCCCGGCAGAGCCGGGGCACGAGGGAGGGAAGCGGAAGAGACAGTTTCCCCTGCTTCCAGTGCAGGTAGTTTTCCTCGTGGCGATGGGGTTGTGGCGGTGGGAACGATCTCAAAACTGGATGAAGCAGAGTTCATTGAAGATAAGCATTGCCGAAGCAAGAGTGTGGATCTTTCAGTAGTCCTGAACTAGACAATTCAACCCTGGGCTGAATTGTCCCTCGCTTCCATGGGGCTATGGTTCGGCCAGGTTGTGATGTCCACAAAAATTTTATATTCGGGCGCTAATCTTACATGAGAGGTATTTCTAATTAGGTAGAGTCCTCTGACTGCTCGATGATCAGACGAGTTAGGGAACCCTGCCTGGCTATGGCTCAGTTCAGGTCTTCCTGTCTCTGCATGGATCCAAACTCATGAAAAGGTTGCGACTTATGATTCGACTTTTTGGATTCCAGTCCAAGAAGCGACCTTTCAGGCTGATTCGCTATTATACTGTTGCGAGCCTGGTTGCTTTTGTGCTGGCAACTGCATTGTTGGCTACGTTCTACTATGAGCGAGTGATGACTGATATCGTTGCTTTGGGTGAGCAACAGAATGTGGCTCTGGCAACATCATTTTCCAACTCATGTGTGCAATTTTCCAAACGGTTAGGGAACATTTAACTTGCATCCTAGACAAAAAATATTTGTGAGATATGAAAAAGAATATTGCCATCATAGCTTTAGGCGTGGTCTCCCTGATCGCCCTTCCCAGTTGCTCCACCAACACCACCGCTCCCTCCGCTCCGACGACCGCGACCGTAGCCCCTAATCCCCAAGCTGCGATCAAAGCTGGAGGTTCTAGCAGTACAGTCGATTTCCTGAGAACCATGACAGCCGCTTACGAAGCCAGAGCTAAAACCGGGCAAATTACCCTGCTCGAACCTGGGCAGTCGGAAAATATCGTCGCGGGAGTCAAACAGGGCCTGATCGATATCGGAGTTCTTTCTAAAAGTTTAAAGCCCGAAGATCTGGGCAGCGGCTTAGAATCCCGCGAGGTCGCCCGTGATGCGTTGTTGGTTGCCACCCATCCCAGTGTGACCGGGGTTAAGAATCTAACGACGGCAAACCTCAAGGCGATTTATAGCGGTAGCGTTACTAACTGGCGCCAACTGGGAGGCCCCGATGCTGAAATTGTAGTGCTTGATCGCCCCGAAGATGAATCGGCCAAACGCTTACTGCGTAAACATTACCTAGGCAAAGAATTGCAGAATGCTCCCAATGCGGTGGTGTTGCGCAAAGAGGGAGAACTGATCCAGACAATCCAAAGTACGCCCTACAGCATCGGGGCATTTTCTTTGGCTCATGCCATTTCCCATAACTTGCCGGTGAACCGCCTCAGTTTGAATAATATTGCCCCCACGCCAGAAAATATGAAAACGGGCCAGTATCCCATGTACCGCACGATCACTATTGTCTGGAATAAAAAGGCGTCCCAAGCGACGCAATCCTTCATCAGCTACATTTCTGGCGAACCTGGAATTGCGGTTCTTGAGCAGGCAGGCTTTGCGGCAATCAGCCCAATCACAGGATCTCAAAACCAATAACACCATCTTGCAATGCCATCTACCTAAAGCTTAAGACCCTCTTGAATCAACCCAAATTGACTGTGCTGGAGCAATTTGTATTGCTCCAGCCATCAAACTTCAATATCTAAAACCGTATGTTCGTTCGTACCAGGTATGCAAAACTTCCGGTTTCGGTTAAGCTGCTGTCTCCGCCCCTGATCCTCTTCCTCACCCTATGGACGGCGGGAACCTTGGGGGTTGGCTTTTTTGCACGGAGCAATTTAGAACAAACGGCGCGCAAAGAGACTATTGATCTGGCCATTTTGGTGCAACAGGATTTACAGCAAAAACAAAATTTACTGAGATTAAAGACCCGTTGGGTGAGTGAGGAATCCAATGTGATCAAGGCGATTGCAGCGAGCGATCGCCCCCGCCTGCTGCGCACCCTATTACCCATCCAAGCCGCCTTAGAACTCGATTTGATCAAAGTCGTTAACCCCACAGGGCAAACGGTATTGTTGTCGCAGCAGCGATCCCTAGAGCAGGCTAAATTACAGGATGGGACGATCTTGGCTACTGCTCAAACCGGGCTGGAACTATCGGGCATTTTGCTGGCAGACAACGCAGCGCCATCAGCTTTGGTGAGTCTCATCTCGATCAAATCTGCGACTCAAATTTTGGCAACCTTAATTCTCGGTGTTGGGATTGATGATCAATTCCTCCAAGACATTCGTGGCAATTCCTCCATGCATCTGGTTGCCTTGCAGAGAGATCGGGTCACCGCTTCGACCCTACCGTTGGATCGCCATCAACCTTTGCCCATCCCCCAGGTAGATGCACTGCCCATCCGCATCACCATTGCCGATCACCCTTACTTGTTCAAAACAATTGAGGTATCAGGCTTTGGGCAGACAACGCTTAAAATTGCTGTGCTCAAATCAATCATACAGACAGAGCAAGCAGAGCAACGGTTGTGGTGGGTGGTGGGTGGGTTTGGGCTGCTCGGAGGTGCCTTGGTTGTTGGGGTGATGCTCTTAGGGTTGCGGGTTACCCAAGCGCTTAGCCGCCGCATTCAACGGTTGACTCAAGTCACCCAACAATTGGCTCAGGGTGACTTAACCATTCGGATTCCGGTCAATCACCAGGATGAAGTGGGGAGTCTGGCACAAGGGTTCAATACCATGGCAGAACAGTTGACAACCCGCGATCAGCACTTGCAGCAAAACTTGCACCGCCTGCAAAACACCCTGGAAGAACTGCACCGTACTCAGAGCCAAATGGTACAAAGCGAAAAGATGTCAGCATTGGGGCAACTGGTGGCCGGTGTGGCCCATGAGATTAACAACCCAGTCAACTTTATTCATGGCAACTTGACGTTTGTGGAGCAATATACACAAGACTTGCTCCATATCCTTGCTTCCTATCAACATCACTATCCCCAGCCCCCCGCAGCACTACAAGCTGATTTAGACGCTGTCGATTTGGACTTTCTAACGAAAGATATTGCCAACATTGTGCAATCGATGCAAGTGGGTTCCGAGCGCATTCGCGAAATTGTGCTCTCGTTACGCAACTTCTCGCGCTTGGATGAATCAGAATTCAAAGCGGTGGATATCCATGAAGGTATTGATAATACCCTGCTGATTTTGCGGCATCGGCTTCAGGCCACCGCAAAGCGTCCGGCGATTCAAGTCAATAAACAGTACGGCGATCTGCCAAAGGTGGAATGCTATGCCGGACAACTCAACCAAGTGTTTATGAATCTGCTTGGCAATGCCATTGATGCTCTCGAAGACTCGAATCAGCATCGCACCTTTCAGGATATTGAGCATAACCCGAATAGCATTTGGATTCATACGGAAATTGGCGATCGCAATCAAGTCAAAATCACCATCGCGGATAATGGTAAAGGGATTGCCGAAGCGGTGAGTTCGCGCCTCTTCGAACCGTTTTTCACCACCAAGCCCGTCGGCAAAGGCACTGGTTTAGGGCTCTCCATTAGCTATCAAATCATCATTGAAAAACATAAGGGCAAACTCTACTGTGATTCAACACCGGGAGCAGGCACAAAGTTCATGATCGAAATCCCAATACAGCAACAGTATCTGGTGTAAGGATAAGGGTAAGAGTAAGGGATTGGGACTAGCTATTAGTTATCAAATTATGGAATGCTGCGCTGGTTTTCTACAGTGGGGCAGGGAACTGAGTTTCAGATTAAACTTCCCATTCACCAGAGGGCTTAGCTCATGGGGTGACTTCCAGGACGTAACAACATCCTGTGTGAATGATCCGTAAACCCGCCTGCTGGAAAATCTGCTGATTGGTCTGTCGGTGGGCTGGCGAGGCAGGTATGAGGGGGATGTCGGCATAGAGGAGTCCCTGGGACGAGGGAAAGCTTAATCCAGGTTGAACCCCATGGGCACAGCAGGGACTATGGGCAAGATTGTGTAGGATAAATGCTATGAGTTGACCCTTTATCGGACTTCCTTCAGATTATGGAACGACGTGAATTTCTCTCCTGGGTAGGTGTAGGTGTTTTGGCAAGCTCTCTGCCGGTGGCGATCGTGGCTTGCAATTCCAGTACGACTGAATCCACCAATTCTGCTTCCCCTGCTTCCAGTGCGGGCAGTTCTCCTCGTGGCGATGGGTTTGTGGTGGTGGGAACGATCGCAAAACTGGATGAAGCGGGGTTTATTGAAGATAAGCAATTTGCTGGGGGGCCAATCCTGGTTGTGCGAGATCCCAAGCAGCCAGAGACTGTGCGGGCAGTTTCGTCCGTCTGTACCCACGCAGGCTGTGCGGTGAGTTGGAAAAAAGACCAGACTGCCTTTGACTGTCCCTGCCATGCTTCAACGTTTAATCCTGATGGCACGGTCAAGCGAGCACCGGCTAAAAAGCCTTTGAAGACTTTCCTGGCGAAAGTGGAAGGGGATACGGTGCTGGTTAAAGCGTGACATCCTCCAATAGGGTGTCGAGTCAATCAATGATTGACGGTCAGCCAAAATCCAGGTTGTTGATTGGGGTTAAATTTTGCGGGTCTTCGACCCGTCAAAATTTTCCTGACGGAACACTAGACTTTCCAACCCTGGGCTGAATCGCTCCTTGCTTCCATGGGACTTCTGGTTTGGCCAGTTGGGATGTCCACAAAAATTTTATATTCGGGCGCTAATCTTACATGAGAGATATTCCTAATTAGGCAGAGTTCCCTGACTGCCTGATGATCAGATGAGTCAGGGAACCCTGCCTGGCTATGGCTCAGTTCAGGTCTGCCTGTCTTTGCATGGATCCAAACTCATGAAAAGGTTGCGACTTATGATTCGACTTTTTGGATTCCAGTCCAAGAAGCGACCTTTCAGGCTGATTCGCTATTACACTGTTGCGAGCCTGGTTGCTTTTGCTCTGGCAATAGTGTTGTTGGCTACTTTCTACTATGAGCGAGTGATGACTGATATCGTTGCTTTGGGTGAGCAACAGAATGTGACCTTGGCAACATCATTTTCCAACTCATTGTGGTCAGAACTGGAACTTTTTTTGCTGGAAAGTGAGGCGCTCACGGTTGATGAGCTACGTCAACACGGGGCGATCGAAAAAATTCGACAGGCGGCTAAAACCCAGATGCAGGGCCTGTCGGTAGTCAAAATTAAAGTCTTTAATAAAAAAGGGCAGACGATCTTTTCCACCCAAACTGATCAGATTGGTCAGGATAAAAGTGCTTCAGAGTCCTTTCAGAGGGCGCTGACTGGGCAGGTCAGCACTGAATTAGAGAATAAGCGCTTAGATCATACAAATACGCTAATCCAATTGGGGAACGCCAATCAGGAACGCAAACTCTTATCAAGCTACATTCCTGTCTATGATCACCGGGCAAACAACCAAATTGCCGGGGTTTTTGAACTGTATAGCGATGTGACGCCTTTAATTGAGCAATTGGGGCAGGCGCAAAGGTATGTGGTGCTGGGGATTATTCTTATCCTGGGGGGGCTTTATGGGGGGCTGTTTTGGATTGTGAAACGCGCCGATCGATTAATTCGGCACCAGCACGAGGCCCTGCAGGATTCTGAGAAAAACTATAAATATCAGACCCTGGAACTGGAAAAAACATTGAAGGAGTTGAGTATTGCTCAGTCCCATCTCATTCACCAAGAGAAAATGTCTAGTCTGGGTCAAATGGTGGCTGGTGTTGCCCACGAAATTAACAATCCGGTGGGGTTCATCTATGGCAACATCAACTATGCACAAAATTATACGGAAACCTTGCTGGATCTGTTGCACCGCTATCAACAGGAACATATCCAACCCAGCCCTGAGCTTCAGGAGCATTTAGACACGATCGATCTGGAGTTCTTTAGAACAGATCTGCCCAAAATTCTGATGTCCATGCGGCATGGGGCTGAACGCATTCATCAGATTGTGTTGTCACTCCGGATCTTCTCCCGTCTGGATGAAGCGGAATTGAAACCGGTTGATTTGCATGAGGGCATTAACAGTACCTTAATGTTGCTCCAGCATCGCCTCAGAGGTGAGAGGATGCAGCAGCGGATTGAGGTGATCAAAGACTATGGCAATTTGCCTTTAGTAGAGTGCTATGCCGGGCAACTCAATCAAGTCTTTATGCATATTTTGGCCAATGCCATTGATGCGTTAGAAGGGGCATGGGTGCGTCAGCCTGTAGCCTCCCTGGCTGCCCATGGGTCAATGGCAACGAATTCAGAAAGGTTGGCCATGCCCAAAATTACGATTTTTACTGAGACATTGGATAGCAACTTTGTCATTGTCACCATCACAGATAATGGCCCTGGTATGACGGAAGAGGTGAAGAGAAAACTATTTGATCCGTTTTTCACCACGAAGGAACCGGGTAAGGGCACAGGTCTGGGACTGGCTATTAGTGATCAAATTGTGACGGGTAAACACAATGGAATGCTGCGCTGTTTTTCTACAGTAGGGCAGGGAACTGAGTTTCAGATTAAACTTCCCATTCACCAGAGGGCTTAGCTCATGGGGTGGCTTCCAGGACGTAACAACATCCTGCATGGATGATCCGTAAACCCGCCTGCTGGAAAATCTGCTGATTGGTCTGTCGGTGGGCTGGCGAGGCAGGTATGAGGGGGATGTCGGCATAGAGGAGTCCCTGGGGCGAAAGAATTTTTCGCAGGCCCATGAAGAGTCGGGTGAGTTCCCTGGGGGAGGGATAGCAGAGACTGAATTCGTAGCGATCGAGAACCCCCAGACAGGTGATCAGGTCAAAGCGATCACTGAGGTTGCTGGCCCAACTACCCAGTTCCCCCAGAGGCATCACCCGGTGCTTATAACTCACCTGATAGTCATATTCTGGCTTGGCGTTAGGTCGGGTTTCTATGCCAGTGATGCGACCTCCCAGGAGCTGGAGGACTTCTGCCCGAATCGGGGGACGATCGTTGAGAAACTGAACCATCAGATCGTCCTGTTTGTTTTCTTCCCAGTAGGGCGACAGGGCTCCACAGCCAATATCCAGAATCGTAGAGCCGTAGAGGGGGCTGGTGTTCATGTAATCGAAACTGCCGCAAAGCGTCCCTAATAAAAAGAGGGTGCTGGGCTTCAGCAGGTAATTCTTTGTTTCTACTTTGTACCCCTGATACCGGCTATTACTCCGCAGCATCTGGGTGGTGACCTGTTTACTGAAGCTATTCAAGTTTTTAATCTGGGGGTATTGCTCCAGCAGGGCCTCTGGATACTCGCTCTGGCCCAGTTTGAAGTCCAGAATGGCTTTGATCAGGGGGGCCAGATCGGTTGCTCGCTGCGAGATCACTTCCGGAGAGGGGAGAACTCGCAGATGGGAAGGAGGAGCAGTCTTTCTGAGCTTAGACTGAGTTCGAGTATACATAACTGATGAGGTGACTGATGACGTGACAATAGGGCTTTACAGAGTCCGAGGCAGGTCTGAAATCAGCCTGCATGTCGCTCATCAACTCTACCCACAACGCCGGAATGAATCAGAACAGATCTGAACTAACCCTGCGTCGATACGTCCAACAGTCAGGAACACCTCTCATCTTAAACCGATTCCTGTCTGATGTGTGAAGAAGCGATGAAGAGTTGTGGAGGATGTTGGGTGCTCCTAGCGCTCCAGCTTCCCCTGGTCTGCAATCCAGTCTTGCAACACCGGGTTGACCAGTTCTGGTGCTTCATCCTGGGGACAGTGACCCACTCCCGCTAAGGGAATGAAGCGTTGCACACAGGGAAAATCAGCCAGCCTGCGACCCAAGGCGATCGGCTCCCAGGGATCCTGGGCACCCCAGAGAATCACAACTGGGCAGGCCAATTCTGCCAGCAGGTCTTCCGGGAGTGGTCCCTGGGAGTAACCGGTGAAGGCCAGAAACACATCGGCAGCTCCATCCTCCAGGGCTGGCGTCATCAGCAGATTGACCAGTTCATCGGTGACCGCATCCGGTCGAGCATAGGCTTGCAACAGAATTTTCCGGACAGTCTCAGAGCGGGCGATCTGATGGAAAAAGGTCTGCCCCACCCACCGAATTTTCAGCAATCGTTGCAGCAGGGGCGTGCCCACCTGTTGCAACCAGGGTTGTTCGGCCCGCCGTCGATCGTGCAGCAAGCGCAGGGAGCAGTTGATCAGCGCGACCCCCAGGGCTACATCAGGGGCATCCACGGCAGCCTGCATGGCCGCAATACAGCCGATCGAGTTACCCACCAGAAAAGCTGGCCCACCAACCACTTCCCGGCAGAAATCAGCAATTTGCTGGCCCCAGGTGGCAAAGGTGTATTCAATCTTCTGACCCGGTTCCAGGGGGCCAGGAGTGGGTTTGGCCGAACCCCCGAAACCAATCAGGTCGATCGCAAAGACTCGACAGGTGGTGGCCAGTACGGGTAGATTTTTCCGCCAGTGCCCAGAGGACGCCCCAAAACCATGAATTAGAACTACTGCCGGACCCGCTTCTCCTTGAGCCTGATAGCAGATGGGGAACCCCTGCCAGGTCCAGACGGAATGGATTTTGGCGGGTGTTGATGGGGGGAGGGTGTCGATCGTCATAGAGGATCCTGCAGATCGGATGAAGAAGGGAACTCTTTACTTATCTTAACAATTCTAGGGCCTCATCACACCAGGCAACGTAATCTGCTTCGTAATGAATGCCCCGGAGCAGAGTCAGATAACTAAATTTGTGGATGGCCGGAAGATCCTGAGGGTTCTGAAAATATTGCTGCTCAATTTCCTGATAAGCAGAGAGCTTTTCCAGGTGTAACTGGCGATGTCGCTGTAACTCTTGAATCATCACCTGGGGTTCAACCAGATGTCCGGCGTACACTTTTACCAGCAGATCCTCTTTAATAGCCGCCACTTCAGCGGGCTCACCAATCCACTGAATTAACTGCTGTCGGCCAACCTCGGTGACGCTATAGAGCTTTTTGTCAGGGCGATTGGCCTGCTGAATAACTTCGGCACTGATCCAACCCTCGGTTTCCAGCTTGGCTAACTCCCGATAGATTTGCTGGTGGGTGGCCTTCCAGAAGTTGCCCACGGTGCCACCAAACTGCTTGGCCAGGTCATAACCGCTGCAGGGATGCTCCGATAGGAAGGCCAGAATTGCGTGAGCCAGTGCCATAGGGGGAATCTAATCTGATTATTAAACTAGTTGAATAGTATTTTATTTGCATACTAATCTAGTTGCGTATAAACTCTACTGTAACAGCAATGATTCCTCAGGAGGCGCTTTATGGTCAGTCTTGGACAGTCTCCCCAGACTTACACCTGGGGTAAAGCCGTGACGCACACCCCTGATGAATTTGCTGCAACGGCTCTCCCGGTGTTGTCCGGTGCCATTCCTGCAGGGTTACGGGGGACTCTCTACCGCAATGGTCCCGCCCGCCTGGAGTTGGGTGGTCAACGGGTGGGCCACTGGTTTGATGGGGATGGGGCTATGCTGGCGATTCATTTTGCGGCAGGTGGCGTAACCGGAACCTATCGATTTGTCCAAACCCAGGGCTATCAGGCCGAAGCCAAAGCGGGAAAGTTTCTCTTTGGGGGCTATGGGATGACGCCTCCCGGTCCTCTCTGGCAACGGTTTAGCCGGGGGCTGGCCAAAAATGTCGCCAATACGTCTGTGCTGGCATTGCCGGATAAACTGCTGGCTCTCTGGGAAGGGGGCTGGCCCTATGCCCTGAATCTGCAAACCCTGGACACGATCGGTCCTGACAATCTGGGAGGGCTGTCTGGGGCTCAGGGGTACTCGGCCCATCCCAAGCGAGATCCCCAGACCGGGGAGATCTTCAACTTTGCCGTTGGTTTCGGAAAAACTGGAACCCTGCACCTGTATCGCAGCGATCGTTCGGGCAGGATTCAGCAGCAGGGGACCATCACCCTGGATGGCCTACCGCTGATTCACGACTTTGTGCTGGCTGGTCCCTATCTGGTGTTTCTGATCTCGCCTGTGCACCTGAATGCTCTGCCTGTGCTGGCCCGGCTCACCAGCTATGGGGAGGCGCTGACCTGGCAGCCTGAACGGGGAACCCAGATTCTGGTGGTCGATCGCAACACATTAACAGGGGTCAGTTGGGGGGAAACGGAACCCTGGTATCAGTGGCACTTTGGCAATGGGGCTGTGGACGAGTCGGGGCAGGTGGTGCTGGATCTGGTCCGTTATCCCGATTTTCAAACCAATCAATTTCTGAAGGAAGTGGCCACTGGGCAGACTCAGACCCTGGCCCCTGGGACCCTCTGGCGCATTGTGCTGGATCCCCAAACGGCAACCGTGCGGGAGGCGGTTCAGGTGGTCGATCGGGCCTGTGAGTTTCCCTCGGTCAACCCTGGTCAGGTCGGTCAACCCTGGCGCTATACCTATCTGTCCCTCCATCGTCGGGGGGCAGCGGTCAACCGAGACTTGTTTGGGGCGATCGCCCGCTTTGATCATCAGACGCATCGTCTGACTGAACTGGATTGTGGGGTCGGCTGCTATCCCATGGAGCCTCTCTTCGCTCCAGATCCAGCTCGCCCAGAGCAGGGCTGGGTCCTGACAGTGGTATATGATGGCAACCGCAATAGCAGTGAGGTCTGGGTGCTGGACCCCGATCGCTGGGATGCAGGTCCCCTCTGTCGGTTGGCCTTGCCTCAGGTGATTCCCCTGGGCTTCCATGGCACCTGGATGGGCGCAGGCTAACCCTAATTCCAGGAAACGATTTATGATGAATATGTTGCGAAATGTAAATATTTATCATCGTGAATCCATCTCATCGGATCGTGGTTGTTGGAGCTGGGATTGGTGGCCTCACAGCGGCGGCCCTATTAGCCCGTCGGGGATATTCGGTGTTAGTTCTGGATCAGGCTTTGGTGCCAGGAGGCTGTGCCTCAACTTTTAAGCGTCAGGGTTTCACCTTTGATGTCGGGGCTACTCAGGTTGCTGGCCTGGAACCTGGTGGGATTCACCACCGGATCTTTGCTGATCTGGATCTGGAGTTGCCACCTGCGACGCCTTGTGATCCGGCCTGTGCTGTTTTCCTGCCTGGGGAAACGACACCGATTTCGGTCTGGCGCGATCCGGAACGCTGGCGGCAGGAACGACAACGGCAATTTCCCGGCAGCGAACCCTTTTGGCGGTTTCTAGCAGATCTGTTTCAGGCTGGTTGGGAGTTCCAGGGGCGTGATCCGGTTTTGCCGCCCCGCAGTCTGTGGGATTTCTGGCAACTGTTCCAGGCGGTGCGTCCCGATACGCTGCTGACCCTGCCCCATACTTTCTCCACCGTGGAGGATGCCTTGCGAGGGTATGGACTGGCCTCCGATCGACGGCTGAAAACGTTCCTGGATTTGCAACTGAAGCTCTATTCCCAGGTGGATGCGGCGGCCACGGCCCTGCTCTATGCAGCGACAGCCCTGAGTGTTTCCCAGTCTCCACGGGGGCTGTTCCATTTACAGGGCAGTCTGCAAACCCTGAGCGATCGACTGGTGGCGGCCCTGGAGCGGGACGGGGGACGGTTGCTGATGCGCCATACGGTGGAGCAGATTCAGGTGGAGCAGGGCAGGGCAACGGGTATTGTGATTCGTAACCAGAAAACGGGGCAGATCTGGACAGAACCTGCTGATCAGGTGATCGCGAATGTTACGGTGCAAAATCTGGTGCAACTGCTGGGGGATCAGGTTCCGGTGGGCTATGCCCACCGGGTCGAGAAATTGCCTCCGGCGTCCAGTGCGTTTGTGGTTTATCTCGGGGTAGACCAGACGGCGATTCCTGCCAATTGCCCCCCCCATTTACAGTTCCTTTATGACTATGAGGGACCGATCGGGGAGAATAATTCCCTCTTCGTTTCGGTCAGCCATCCCGGTGATGGCCGAGCTCCAGCGGGTCGGGCCACGATTACGGCGTCTTCTTTCACCGATCCGGCGGCCTGGGAACGATGTGCCGATTATGAGGTGCTGAAGCAGCAGTATACGGAGACCGCGATCGCCCGATTGGGCCAGTACTTTCATCTCACAGAGGAGACGATCTGCCATCAGGAAGCGGCCACACCCAGAAGCTTCCAGCGCTTTACGGGCCGAGATCGAGGGATCGTTGGTGGGATTGGCATGCGGGTCTCCACCTTCGGTCCGTTCGGTTTTGCGAACCGCACGCCCATTCCTGGCCTCTGGCTGGTGGGAGACTCCACCCATCCTGGTGAAGGCACTGCTGGGGTCAGTTACTCGGCTCTGACAGTGGTGCGTCAGATTGAAGCTGGGATCCACCCTCAAACCTCACTCTGCTTGTACGGCTCTCCTCACTGCTGAAATCGGAAGGCAGCGCTAAATTGAAAAGTAACTAAATAAAAATTTACAGGCTGCGGCTGATGTGGCCTGTGTATGGAAGTTTCGATTGCTTATAGTCCTCTCGCCCGGAGCTGCAAAGGCTCGGTTCAAGGAGCCCATCTATGTTTGAATTGTTTACGGATAAAGCCATTAAGGCAGTTATGATTGCCCAGGAAGAGGCACGCCGTCTTAAACATAATTTTGTCGGCACAGAGCAAATTCTGCTGGGAGTGATTGGGGAGCAAACGAGTGTTGCGGCTCAGGTTCTGACTCAGCTTGGGGTTACATTTCAAGAGGCCCGTCTGGAGGTAGAGCGGATTATTGGGCAAGGAGCAGGGTTTGTTCCACCAGAAATTCCCTTCACGCCCAAGGTCAAGCGGGTCTTTGAACAGGCCTTGCAGGAGGCACGGCAACTGGGGGATCGGTATGTGACTCCAGAGCATCTCCTGCTGGGAATTACGGTGGAGAGTGATGGAGTCGCCCTGCGAGTTCTGGAAAACCTGAAGGTAGATATTTCCACCCTGCGGGCTGAGATCGCGAAAGCCCTGGAGGAACTGGCTGCTGTTCCCATGGGCAGTGCCCCGGAACGATCGCCCCGTCAAGCTTCTAGTCGGGAGATGACCACCCTAGAAGAATTTGGAACGAACCTGACCCAACTGGCGGTGCAGGGCAAATTGGATCCGGTCATCGGTCGGGAGAAGGAAATTGAACGGGTGATTCAGATTCTGGGACGGCGGACGAAGAACAACCCGGTGCTGATTGGAGAGCCGGGGGTAGGCAAGACGGCTATCGCGGAAGGGCTGGCCCAACGAATTGTGAATCAGGATGTGCCAGAAGCCCTGGAAGATAAGCAGGTGATTGGCCTGGATATGGGGCGTCTGCTAGCTGGAACTCGCTATCGGGGAGATTTTGAGGATCGCCTGTCCAAAATCATAGAAGAGGTCCGATCCAACAACAATATCATTCTGGTGATTGATGAAATTCATACGCTAGTCGGGGCGGGGGCGATTGGCGGTGGTATGGATGCTGCCAACATGCTCAAACCCGCTCTGGCTAGAGGGGAACTGCAATGTCTCGGGGCGACAACCCTGGATGAGTATCGTCAGCATATCGAGCAGGATGCAGCTCTGGAGCGTCGATTCCAGTCTGTGATGGTGGGTGAACCCACTGTAGCGGAGACCATTGAAATTCTGTTTGGGTTGCGGGAACGCTATGAGCAGCATCATCGGATCGAGATTTCGGATGCGGCTCTGGTTGCGGCAGCCCAACTTGCTGATCGCTACATTGCTGATCGCTTCTTGCCTGATAAGGCGATAGACCTGATTGATGAAGCCGGATCCCGAGTCCGGTTGGCCCATACCCAGTCCTCGTTGTCCAAAGAGCTGAAACAACAATTGCGCCAAGTCATCAGGGAAAAATCAGAAGCGGTTCAGACCCAGGATTTTGTCAAGGCGGCTCAATTGCGTGATCGGGAACTGGAACTGGAAGCCCAGCTTCAGTCTGACAGTACGGTAGGCAGTACGTCCCTGCGGTTGCCCGTGGTCACTGAAGAGGATATCGCCCAGATTGTTGGTGCTTGGACGGGGATTCCCGTGACCAAGCTGACGGAGTCGGAAACAGTCCGCTTGTTACATCTGGAAGATACGCTGCACCAGCGGGTGATCGGTCAGCATGAGGCGGTGAAAGCTGTGGCCCGATCGCTGCGACGGGCTAGTGTGGGGCTGAAGCATCCCAATCGACCGATCGCCAGCTTTATCTTCTCAGGGCCGACGGGAGTGGGTAAAACTGAATTGGCTAAGGCACTGGCCCACTACTTCTTTGGGTCTCAAGAGTCCATGATTCGCCTGGATATGTCTGAGTTTATGGAGTCTCATACGGTGTCCAAGCTGATTGGCTCTCCTCCAGGCTATGTGGGCTATGGTGAAGGTGGCCAGTTGACGGAAGCGGTTCGTCGTAAACCCTATACCGTTCTTCTATTTGATGAGGTTGAGAAGGCCCATCCGGAAGTGTTTAATTTGTTGCTGCAACTCCTGGAAGATGGCCGTCTGACGGATGCCCAGGGCCGGATCGTCAGCTTCAAAAACACTCTGGTCATCATGACTTCCAATATTGGCTCCAGAGTCATTGAGAAAGGAGGCGGTGGTCTGGGCTTTGAGGTCGGGGGTGACATCGCAGAGGCGCAGTACAATCGCATCCGTACCCTGGTTAACGAAGATCTAAAGCAACACTTCCGCCCGGAATTTCTGAATCGCCTGGATGACATCATTGTTTTCCAGTCCCTGGTTCGGGAAGAAGTGAAGCAGATTGCAGACCTGATGATCCGGGAAGTGGGCGATCGGTTGAGGGAGCAGTCTATTGCCCTGCAGGTAACGGAGCTGTTCAAAGATCTGTTGTTGCGGGAAGGGTTCAGTCCAGCTTATGGCGCTCGATCGTTGCGACGGGCAATCACCCGATTACTGGAGGATGCTTTGGCAGAGGCCCTATTGACAGGTCGAATCGGAGCAGGAGACACCGCCATTGTGGATGTGGATGTGGATGGGGATGGTCTGGTTGTTGTTCGCCGGGATGCAACCCTGGAGGCAAGGCTGCCTGCTACCGTGTGAGGCTCCTCTGACGCCCCCCTGTTCCATGAGGAAGCATGGGGTCGAGCCGCTACTTTAGAGCAGTGTCCCCCTGCTTCCTGCCCTAACGAAATAGGTGACGGTTATACCTTGAAAGTGGAGAAAGATCAGCATCTTGCTGATCTTTTTTATGGCCCTGGGGCGTGATTGGGATTGGACTGCTGCGTCAAACTTTGGCAACTTCGAGAAAATCAGGGATCGGGCTCGAGTGCATCCCACTTTTGTAGCCCTCTCCCTAAATCCCTCTCCCAGAACGGGAGAGGGACTTTGAATCTGGCTCCCCTTCTCCCTCTTTGGGAGAAGGGGCTGGGGGATGAGGGCAACCTTGCAAAACTGGGATGCTCTCATCGGGCTCTCTGTAAATTCCAGGTGTTGAATTGCGGTTTTCTCGACTCAGAGGTCTCAGTATCCGAAGAATTGCGATTGTTCTCTCGTCAGCAGGCTGGCTAAACTGAAGCTCTCACTGGGGTCTTTTGCTTGATAGGGGTGAGCAAGTCTTTGAACCTGTTGAGTCCATTCTCTGTTGCTGTCGGGTGCATGAGCAGGTTGTCCCAGTCATCAAAGGTTCATTTCCGTTGTCATTGAATTTGACGTCATGAAAGCTGAATTTAAGGCTAAGTTTTTGCACCATCTTGCTCAGAAACATGCTCAGAAACATGCTCAGGAAGATGGAGAAAGTAAGGGGTTTACTCTGGTTGAGTTATTAGTGGTCATCATCATCATTGGGATTCTATCTGCGATCGCACTGCCTTCTTTCCTCAACCAGGCCAACAAGGCCAAGCAGTCGGAAGCAAAACAAAATGTCGGTTCGATGAACCGGGCTCAGACGGCTTACATGGCTGAAAATAGTGTTTTTGGCTCAACAGTTCAGGTGCTGGGTTTGGGAATTCAAACTCAGACCGTCAACTACTACTACACCATTGCGCCAGTGGCCTATGTCGGCGAAGCTTACACGCAGACCGTGAACAGTGCGGCTGCTTCTTTGAAAGGTCCCTTACGGTCCTATATGGGCGGTGTGGCTTTGGGTACAGTGCAGGAAACCAGTGAAACCACGACCCTCTCTGTTCTGTGTGAGACCAAGCAAGTGGGTAAGCCTGATTCCACCAATTTCCCGGCGGTGACCTCCAATTTTATTACGGCTGGCCAGTGTCAGGCAGATCCCAATAGTGGGGCCTACCGGTTGCTGAATGGGAAATAGGTCAGCCGTTGATCTGGATGTGTGTGTCTATTTCTAATGGGTCAGGGTGACATCTGACCCATTTTTTTATTCTGAAGAGGTTCAGTAGAAACAGTCAAAATACTGCAATGTAAGAATAATTGGTTTAAATTAAGCTTTTACAATGGGTTTACGGTGGTTTGAATTCGCATCGAATGTTGGCCACTTTTTCAAACGGCTGACCTGTTTTGATCATCATGACACGATCGGAAAACTGGATGAGAACAGTTGTTGCCCATGCTTGAGCCTCCGAATTGGGATTTCTCCAAGCAGCATTTTCCAGAAAATCTTGTATCAGATGGGTGGGTACAGGCGATTGAAGGACTGACCAGAAATTTGTGCTCAGAACCGACGACGCCACCGGAATATGAACAGGAGGAAACTTCACGACGGCAGATTGTTCTGGAGACAACCGAATCAGAGGATTTTGAGGCTTTCCTGCAACTGGTCCTGGACAATCTGCCGCTGTTTATTTTCTGGAAAGATCGGAATTCTGTCTATTTGGGCTGCAACCAAAGGTTTGCTCACGTCGCAGGGTTTGCCCATCCACGCCATATCTTTGGTAAAACGGACGATGAGATGCCCTGGCGACCAGAGGAGCGAGAGGCTTTCCTGGCCCTCGATCGGCTGGTGATGGAAACCAACACCCCGCGCTACAACGTGATTGAATCTCAACGGACAGCCGATGGGCGGCAAACCTGGTCTGAAACTAGCAAGATTCCCTTACGGGACGCAACTGGTCAGGTGATCGGTATTCTGGGCATTTTTCAAGACATTACGGAACGTAAGCAGGCGGAGGAATCTCTGCAAGTGGCAGAGGCAAAGTACCGGAGCATTTTTGAGAATGCAGTGGAAGGGATCTTTCAGACGACTGCCGATGGTCAATACCTGATTGCTAATCCTATGCTAGCCCGGATTTATGGCTACGAGTCGGTGACAGAATTGGTGGATCGATTAACGGATATCCAGCATCAACTGTACGTAGACCCGACCAGACGGGAGACTTTTATGCAACTGATGCGGGACCAGGGTGCGGTTTGGGGCTTTGAATCCCAGGTTTATCGTAAGGATGGCAGCATTATCTGGATCTCGGAAAGTGCCCGTGCTTTAAAGGATGAAACTGGGCAATTATTAGGCTACGAGGGAACAGTAGAAGATATCACCGATCGCAAGCAGGTAGAAGCGGAGCTTCTAAAGCGGGATAACCTGTTGCAGGCGGTGGCTGAGGCCACCAATTATCTTCTGACTGCCGTTGATTTTGGGGTGGCGATTAACAAGACGCTAGAAACTTTAGGGCAGGCAGCAGATGTCGATCGGGTCTATATCTACGAAAACCATCTTCATCCCGAAACGACGGAACTGGCTATGAGTATGCGGTTCGAGTGGACGAGGCCGGGAATTGAACCCAGCATCACCCAGTCCCACTGGCAGAACCGTCCCTACAGTACCTTTCAGCAGATGCGCTGGTATGAAACGCTGGCGGCGGGTCAGTCTGTCCATGGGTTGACCCAGGATTTCCCCCCCGTTGAGCGGGAGATCTTGGATCGCGATCAGATTCGTTCGATTCTCCTGGTCCCAATTCTGGTGGATGACCAGTTTTGGGGATATATCGGGTTTGATGATTGTCGATCGGAACGACGATGGTTTAAGAGCGAGGAATCCATTCTGGTGGCCATGGCGATCAGTATTGGGGGCGTGTTGAAGCGGGAGCAGGCTGAGACCACAATTCGCTACCAGGCTTTCCATGATTTGCTCACAGGGCTACCCAATCGGGCTCAATTTAATACACACCTGCCCGCTTCTCTCCTGGGGGCTCAACAAACGGGGCAGATGCTGGCCGTGATGTTTCTGGATCTGGATCATTTCAAAACCATCAACGATACCTTGGGCCATGCGATCGGAGACAAGTTGCTGCAAGTCGTGGCCAGTCGTCTGGCGGCCTGCCTGCGGGAAGGGGATGTGATTTCCCGTTGGGGGGGGGATGAGTTTACCCTGCTCCTGCCTCGAATTGTTCATCCAGAGGATGCCACGAAAATTGCCCAGCGGATTTTGGAGGCGCTGAAGCCTCCCTTTCAGATTGAAGCTCAGGAACTCTATATCAGTAGCAGTATTGGCATTGCCCTCTATCCAACCGATGGTGAGGATGTTCAAACTCTATTGCGCAATGCGGATGCTGCTTTGTACTGCGCCAAGGAACAGGGTCGCAACAATTACCAATTTTATACGCCCGTTTTGACGACGAGGGCGTCTGAGTTGCTCAACCTGGAGAGTCGATTGCATCAAGCTCTGGAATTGGGTGAGTTTATCCTCCATTACCAACCTCAGATCAACCTGAAAACGGGCAAAGTCAGTCGGATGGAGGCATTGGTACGCTGGCAACATCCGGAATTAGGTCTGATTCCGCCAAAACGCTTTATTCCCCTGGCAGAAGATAGCGGTTTGATTGTGGCGATCGATGAATGGGTGTTGGAAACAGCCTGTCAGCAGATCCGGATCTGGCAACAGAGTGGACTGTCTGAATTGCGGATGGCGGTTAACCTGTCTGCCCGCCATTTTCAACGCCCTGGTCTGGTGTCTTGCATTCAGCGCATCTTACAGGAGACTCAACTGAAACCAGCGCACTTGGAACTAGAGATGACGGAAACTACGGTCATGCAGAATGTAGAGGTTACGATCGAAACCTTGCATCAACTGCATAGCCTGGGGATTCACATCTCCCTGGATGACTTTGGAGCCGGTTATTCTTCCCTCGGATATTTGAAAAAGTTTCCCCTGCATACCCTGAAAATCGATCGGTCTTTTATCTGCGATCTCAAGGCTAATTCTCAGGATTTTGCCATTATCAGTGCCATTATTACCCTGGCCCAGGGGCTGGGTCTGGATGTGGTCGCTGAAGGTGTAGAGACACCAGACCAATTGGAATTGCTGCGGGTTCTGAATTGTAAGGAAGTTCAGGGGTACCTGATCAGTCCCCCATTGTCTTTGACAGAGGCTACCCTGTTCCTCCACCACTATGATCAATCCTGGATTTATCAGGACCATACCTGTTAGAGACGGAGTATGCTCCACCTCTAACAGGTATGGGCTAAAACTGTCTCAGGAAGCGCAGGTCGCTGGCATACAGGCGACGAATGTCATCAATTTGGTGCAGTACCATGGCAAAGCGCTCGGCACCAAACCCGGCAGCAAAGCCGGTGTACACTTCGGGATCGTAACCGACTGCCTTCAGGACATTCGGGTCTACCATACCGCAGCCCATGACTTCTAACCAGCGGCCTCGCCACTGCACGTCCACTTCGGCGGAGGGTTCTGTGAAAGGAAAGTAGCTGGCCCGAAAACGAACCGGCAGATCATCCCCAAACATCTCCTGCAGGAAGACTTTGATCGTGCCTTTCAGATCAGTGAAGGTTAGCCCCTCGTCGATCGCCAGAATCTCCACCTGATGAAACACGGCAGCATGGGTAGCATCCACCGTATCCCGCCGATAGCACCGGCCTGGAGACACAATCCGAATCGGAGGTTCATTTTCACTCATGTACCGGATCTGCACCGACGAGGTATGGGTGCGGAGCAGGTTGCCATCGGGCAGGTAGAAGGTGTCCTGCATATCACGAGCTGGATGGTCAGCGGGAGTATTCAGGGCTTCGAAGTTGTAGTAGTCGGTCTCCATTTCCGGACCCTGGGCAACGGTGTAGCCCAACCCGACAAAAATATCGATCACCCGATCGATCACGCCACTGATGGGATGGACCCGCCCCTGGGGACGATAGACACCAGGCAACGTCACATCCAGGGTTTCGGCCTCCAGTTGGGCCTGGATCTGGGCCGCCTGTAGGGCTGCTTTTTTACTGTCCAGGGCTGACTGAATGGCATCCTTCACCTCATTGGTCAGGGCTCCAATCAGCGGGCGTTCTTCCGGCGGGAGCTTGCCCATTGCCCCCAACAGTTGGGAGAGTTGCCCCTTCTTGCCCAGGAATTTAATCCGAAATTGCTCCAGCTCATCCAGGGTTTGAGCTGCAGCTACTTCCCCTTCAGCATCCCGGCGCAGGGCTTCCAGTTGATCGTTCAGGCTTTCAGGCGGATTCGTCATGCCAATACTCTATTACAGCCATTTCCAATTATAAGTGTGGTTCATGACCGTTAGATGTAAGGCAGAATGGGAGTCGTCCTTCCGATCGATGACAATGGCGATGAAACTTCTAGTCAGCAACGATGATGGTATTTTTGCCCAGGGCATCCGGAGTTTGGCCAATATCTTCGCTGAAGCCGGTCACAATGTGACGGTGGTTTGCCCGGATCAGGAGCGATCTGCTACGGGACATGGCCTGACCCTACATCAGCCGATTCGGGCTGAGAAAATGGAAGGGATTTTTCATCCCTCGGTGACGGCCTGGGCCTGTTCTGGGACTCCTGCTGATTGTGTGAAGCTGGCGCTCTGGGCACTGTTGGAGGGTCCTCCAGATTTTGTCCTATCGGGGATTAACCATGGCTCTAATCTGGGGACAGATGTGTTGTACTCAGGAACGGTCTCAGCCGCAATGGAGGGTACGATCGAGGGGATTCCCAGCGTTGCATTTAGCCAGACCAGCTACACCTCCAGGGAATTTCAGACTGCTGCGGCCTTTGCCAAGATGTTACTGGAACAGATGGCGGCCCAGCCTTTGCCAGAGCCCGTCCTGCTCAATGTCAACATTCCGGCGGTCAAGCCGGAGGAGATTACCGGGGTAGCCATGACTCGCCAGGGGATTCGCCGCTATCTGGATATTTTTGAGAAGCGGGTTGATCCAAGGGGTAAGACGTACTACTGGCTGGCGGGGGAACTGCTGGAAGAGGTGGCGGAGGAGTCTGACCTGGATTGGGTCAACCAAATTCCCACAGATGTTGAGGCGATTCGCAAGAACCTGATTACCATTACGCCTTTGCAATATAATCTGACCTCTAACCTGGTTCTGGAACACCTGCAAAAATGGCAGTTTGATGTTTCGATGTCTAAAAGTTGAGAACTTTCTCGATAAAATGACCCAAAAATCTGCAATGGGGTCTCATTTCTCACAGAATTAATATAGATTTTGACAAATTTACTTTTTGTGATTTTCAAAAAGTTTCAATAGCAATTCTTCTCTCTTTTTGAAATTTAAATTGAATTCTTAACTTTTCTCAGGGAGGGCTGTGAGATTAATCACGGAGAGGCTGTGAGATTAATCACGGAGAAGTCTGGAATTCCACAATCCTGAGATGCTAGAACATAATTAATGCTGGAGATTAGTTGAAAAAATCTGGCTAAAGTGTGTTCTAGAATGTACTTTTAACACTGACAACTTGCTTTAAAGAGAGTAGACAATAGAGAGTAGATAATAGAAGGATAGAAGCTGGTTGACTGACAAAACTCCTGAAACCCCTGAAATCTCGTAGGTTGGGTTAAGGTGCAAAACCCAACACAAAAGCCTTGACAAGGTTTGGTGGAGCAGAGCGAAACCCAACCTACAGAAAAAGTTTTGTCAGTCAATCAGGATAGAGGACAGCAAGATGAAGGGGAAGTCTCTTTCGGGTGATTTACCTCTGTGCTGACCTGGTTTATGCTCTGGTAAATGGGTTGCAAGACGAAATATCTTCCTGCTGGATGATTGCAGTCGGGGTGCGGGTTAGAAATGGCAGGAGTTGCTCTTGAGGTTTGGCTGATTTTCAGGAAAACTCATGTCTAGTATAGAAAACCAGTTCACTGTGCGCCTTTGGGGAGTTAGAGGGAGTATTGCCTGTCCCGGAGCCGAGACAGTTCGATACGGGGGGAACACCCCCTGTATTGAAATGCGGGTTGGGGGGCAGGTTCTGATTTTTGATGGGGGAACTGGTTTACGAGTTTTGGGCCAATCCCTTTTGAGTGAAATGCCTCTGGAAGGGCATCTGTTCTTTACCCACACCCACTGGGACCATATTCAGGGCTTTCCCTTCTTTGTGCCTGCTTTTGTTAAAGGGAATTGTTTCCACATTTATGGGGCTCCTTCACCCAATGGGATGACGATCGAACAGCGGCTGATTAACCAGATGTTGGATCCAAACTTCCCGGTGCCGCTGCAAATTATGGGATCTGATCTGAGGTTTAACGATATTCAGATTGGGCAGCAGATCTATCTGGGTGACATTACGATCGAGACTGCTTTGCTCAACCATCCGGGGCAGGCCACGGGCTACCGGGTAAATTGGCGGGGTTGTTCGGCGGTCTATGCGACCGATACGGAGCATCTTCTGGATCAACTGGATGAAAATCTGCTCCGTCTGGCGCAAGATGCGGATGTGATGATCTACGATGCTACGTATACGGATGAGGAATATCATTCCACCACAGCCAGCAAGATTGGGTGGGGGCATTCCACCTGGCAGGAAGCCATTAAGATGGCTGAAGCAGCTCGTGTGAAGCAGTTGGTGATTTTTCACCATGACCCGCTGCATAACGATGATTTTCTCGATCGGATTGCCTTTCAAGCCAGAGAACGCTTTCCTCAAGCTGTGATGGCCCGAGAGGGGATGGTTCTGCAGTTGATTGAAGAATCCGCTTTAGAGGTGGATTCTGGCGTAGCACCGGAATTGAAGATTTCTGTCTGAAGGGTCCATAACCCAACTTTTGCTGTTCAGATCTCCGACTTCTTGACGAAATCGAAGATCTGATTCCCAGATGATTAGGGTCTAACCCATTAGAGCTGTTAATCGGGAGAGAGTCCCTTCGTGGCCAACCACTCCCGATTAAACAAACGAGATTGGTAGCGGGCTCCCCCGTCACATAAAACGGTGACGATCGTGTGACCCGGTCCGAGCTGTTTGGCGACCTGGACTGCTGCTGCCACATTGATGCCTACAGACCCGCCCATAAATAGGCCATCCCGACGGAGGAGTTGATAGACTACCCGAAGGCAATCCGGATCTTCAACCCGAACCGCATCATCCACCGGTGCTCCCTGTAAGTTGCTCGTGACCCGACTGGTGCCGATGCCTTCGGTGATGGAATTGCCTTCGACCTTAATTTCGCCGGTCTTGAAATAGTTGTAGAGGCCACTTCCCATCGGATCTGCCAGAACGCACCGAACAGTCGGATTTTTCTCCTTCAGGTACAGGGCGACCCCTGCGTAGGTTCCGCCTGTACCTGTGGCGGCGACCCAGGCATCAATCCGGCCTTCGGTTTGCTGCCAGATTTCAGGACCCGTCGTTTCGTAATGGGCCTGCCGATTGGCCAGGTTATCAAATTGATTGGCCCAGACAGCATTCTCCATTTCCTCCGCCACCCGACCAGACAGGCGGACGTAGTTGTTGGGGTCTTTATAGGGGACGGCAGGAACCGGGCGAACTTCTGCCCCCAGAGTTCTCAGCGCTTCCATCTTTTCCTGAGATTGGGTTTCTGGGATGATGATCAGGCATTTGTAACCTTTGGCATTGCAAATGTGGGCCAGCCCAATTCCGGTGTTACCGGCAGTGCCTTCCACCACCGTTCCTCCAGGCTTCAGCAGGCCCCGTGCTTCGGCATCCTGGATGATGTAGAGGGCGGCCCGGTCTTTGACGGAACCGCCAGGGTTCAAAAATTCTGCCTTACCCAGAATCTCGCAGCCTGTTTCCTCGCTGAAACTGTTTAACCGTATCAGGGGAGTGTTTCCGATCGTCCCCACAAACCCGTTTTTGATCTCCATACTGGCGTTCTATGTGAATCCCTCTTCCATCCTATGCGGAAAGGTTCTCCCTACAACATCTGCTCCTGGATCTCCAGGTTCAGACTGGAGCAAAAATTGTCGGACCATTGCATCCAATGGTCCGACAGGGGATTGAAGGGTATCCGTGATCCTTATTTGTTGGGTTGGGGCGTCATCCGCAGGTAAGGCTTGACGACGGTGTAGCCCTTGGGAAACTTCTCCTTCAGGACTTCCGGATCCTGCAGAGATGGAACGATGACACAGTCCCCCCCATCCTTCCAATTGGCCGGTGTGGCCACACTGTAGTTGTCCGTCAATTGCAGAGAATCAATCACCCGGAGCAACTCATCAAAGTTCCGTCCGGTGCTGGCTGGATAGGTGAAGGTCAGGCGCAGCTTTTTCTTAGGGTCGATGATAAACACAGAACGGACGGTCAGGGTATCGTTGGCGTTGGGATGGATCATGTCGTAGAGGTCAGAAACCTTACGATCGGGATCGGCCAGAATTGGGTAGTTGAGTTTGGCATTCTGGGTTTCTTCAATGTCCCCCACCCAACCTTTGTGGGAAGCCACATCATCCACACTGAGGGCCAGAACTTTGACATTGCGCTGGTCGAACTCTGGCTTCAGGCGAGCCACTTCGCCCAGTTCTGTGGTGCAAACGGGAGTGAAATCCTTAGGATGGGAGAATAAAACCACCCAACTATCACCAGCCCAATCATAGAAGTGGAGTTCACCGTCTGTGGAGGCTTGAGTAAAATCTGGTACGGTGTCACCGAGTCGAAGAGCCATATCCAAATATCCTATGCGTAATGAAAACACAAGCTGGTCCTTCCAATCATGCCATAACTCCGGTTTTCCGCTCGGAGTACGGCTGTTTTTGTAATTTTATTTTAAGCTTTAGCGCAAGATGTTAATGGAGGGGTCAGCTTAACTGGTTGCGAAACCGATTGATGCTGATGGCCAGGAGGACGATCGCAAAGCTGCCCAGGGCCAGTGCATTGGGCCAGAGCACATCCAGCCCCACACCTTTGAGCAGAATACCGCGAGTGATGGCCACGTAATGGCGCAGAGGATCCAGCAGGGACAGGTATTGGAGGAACAGGGGCATGCTTTCGATCGGGGCGATCGCGCCAGAAAGCTGAATCAGGGGCAGGTTGAAGAAGAAAGAAGTTAATACCACCTGTTGTTGCGATCGGGACAGGGTCGCCAGCATAATCCCCAGCCCAATCCCGACGAACACGTACAGCCCTGAGAGGAGCATAAACAGGAGGAAATTGCCTCGGAACGGAACCCCAAAAATACCCCGGCCCACGGTCAGGGCCAGGAGCACATCCCCCATGAGCAGAACGAACAGGGGCACAATCTTCGCTAACAGAATCTCCCAAGCCTCTGCCGGGGTCATCAGCAGTTGTTCCAGGGTGCCGGAATCTTTCTCCCGGACCACGGTTACGGACGACACCAGGGAGCCGATCAGGGTGAGGACGACGCCCATGACGCCAGGGACAAAGAACCAGCTACTGGTCAAACCGGGATTGTAGAGAAAACTGACCTGAGGGTCCACGATCGGCGGTGCGGTCACGCCCTGCAGTTTACGGCTGAATTGGGTAATCATCTGGTTCAGGTAGCCACTGGCAATCCCAGCGGTATTGGCATCCACCCCATCGATCAACACCTGCACCTCCGCCGATTCACCCCGGGCCATGGCCTGGTCAAACTTGGGGGGAATTACCAGGCCGGCGGTTAAGTGCCCTTCCCGCACCTGCTGACTGAGTTTCTCTTCATCCAGCAGCATCTGTTCCAGGTCAAACACCCGATTATTCGTCAGGACCGAGACCAGTTCTCGACTGTTAGAAGTCTGGGCATAGTCCACCACACCCAACTTGAGAAAATGCACATCGGGATTCAGGGCAAACCCATAGAGCAAAAGCTGGATCGTGGGTGGAAACACCAGTAGAAACAACAACTGCTTGTTGCGGAGGATCTGGTTGATCTCTTTGACCACCAGTGCCCAGAAGCGGCTCTCAAAAAATTGGTTCAACGATTTCCACATCGGGGGCTCCTTGATCAATCCTCAATCCGGTAGTTGCATCTGCCGCAGTCCCTTGCGGGCAATGTTGAATAGCACAATTCCTATGATCACCAGCACCAGTTCTGCAAACCAGACTCCCGACCAACCCGTTCCGCGAACATAGGCATCCCGAGTGATCTCGATAAAGTAGCGGGCTGGCACGATGTTGCTGACCACGGAGAGGGGAAACGGAATATTACTCAGGGGATAGATAAAGCCGGAGAGTAGCAAAGCGGTGAGAAATCCGATCAAGGCAACCACCTGCACCGCTGCATTCTGGTTGGTGGTCCGGACCCCAATCTGGAGACCAAACAGAACAGCGTCCAGGAGAAACAGTAGGGTGCCCAGCAGGAGTGGTGTGGGATCCCCCACCAGGCTGATCTGGAAGACGATCGATCCCAACCCCATGACGAATAGAGCCTCTGTGAGACCGATCAGCCAGTAGGCCAGCGCTTTGCCCAGGAGCAATTCTTCTGCCGTCATGCTGGAAGCATAGACTTGCAAAATGGTGCCCTTTTCCTTCTCCCGCACCATCGCGATCGCCGTCAGCAGCGAGGGAAACACCCACAGCACCACGGCAAAGACCCCCGGTACGATGTATAGAGACTCTTTCCGACCCGGATTGAACCAGATGCGGGTGTGGGGTGTCACCAACTGGGAGTCAGGCAGAAATCCAGCTTGTTGCAGAAAGAACTTATTCGTCGCCTGCACACTGTTTTTGATCACCCGGGCATTGTTAGCGTCCGTGCCATCGATCATCACCTGAATCTTAGTCGGTTTACCGGCCTTCAGGTTGCGGCTGAATTCGGGAGGGAGGATCACAGTGGCCTTGGCAATCCCCCGATCGAGGGCGTCCTGCAACGGGTCTGAGCCTGTCCAAGGGGTGGGTTGAAACTGGTTCGTGGCCCAGAGCCGTTCCTCATAAGCCTGACTCAGGGGGCTGTGGTCAAAGTCCTGTACCACCAGAGGAATGTTTTTGGCCTCCAGGCGAATGGCGAAGCCAAAAATCAGCAGGGCCATGGTGGGTAATAGAAAAGCCAGGGCCAGGGTCAGGCGATCGCGCTGAAACTGGGCCAGTTCTTTTTGGCATTGGGACAAAATTCGTTTCATTTGATCTCCTTCATCCCATTTGTTGCCTCATTGTGCCAGATGGCTGATGCCCGTATCGGTTCTTTGCACAATGCCAATGAACGCATCCTCCAGGGAGTAGGGAATGGGACGGAGGGAGTGGATCCTAATCTGGGCAGCGGTGAGCCGCGATCGTACCCGAGGAATGTCTGTCTCTGGGTGATCCAGAACCACATGTAATCGATCGCCGAAGATGGAAACCCGCCAGTTGTCCAGGTCAAGTCTCAGTTCATCGGCGGCGGCCTGAGTTCGATCCACGACCAGTTCCACCAGTTGGCCGGGTTGGGTCGCCTTGATTTCGCTGGGGGAGCCCTGGGCCACCACCTCTCCGGCCACCAGAAAGCCCATACGGTTGCACTGTTCGGCCTCTTCCAGATAATGGGTCGTGACCAGAATGGCCGTGCCCTGGTGGGCTAGGTCATTGATCAACCGCCAGAACTGGCGACGGGCCAGGGGATCGACCCCAGAGGTGGGTTCATCTAAAAACAGGATTTCGGGTTCATGCATGACCGAGGCTCCGAAGGCCACCCGTTGTTTCCAGCCCCCCGGCAGTTGCCCCGTCAGCATCTTCTCCCGCCCAGTCAGACCACAGGTTTCAATCACCCAGTCAATTTTCCGCCGACGGGCCTGCCGGGGCACCTCGTAGACGCCGCAATAAAACTCCAGATTTTGCACGATCGTCAGGTCATCGTACAGGGTAAACTTCTGGCTCATGTAACCGATCCGCTGTCGCAGGGCACTACTCCGTAGATCCCGACTTTGTCCGGCTAGGACCATCTGTCCGGCGGAGGGTTCCAGCAGCCCGCACAGCATCTTAATCGTGGTGGTTTTCCCGGCTCCGTTGGCTCCCAATAATCCGTAGATCTCACCATAGCGTATCTCCAGGCTGACATCCTTGACCGCCTGGAATTGACCGAAGACCCGTTTCAGGTGGGTGGCCCCGATCGCGACCTCAGATCTGGATTCCCCTCTGCTTCTCCGACTGCCTCGCAGCGATCGAGGCAGGGGAATGAACTGGGGGTCCGATCCCTGTTGGCGTAACCGGGTGACGAACACATTCTCCAGAGTGGTTTCCGTGGCTTGGACTGTGTCCAGACGTAACTGATGATGGGCGGCAATCGCCCGCACCTGAGTTTCTCCAGCCACCGCATCCTGGACCAGCACATCCAGACGATCGCCAAAGGTCTGGATATCGACCAGGTTCTGGCTGGGGGCCACCCGTTCCACGGATGAACCGGGCAGGTCCGTGCCTGCGATCGCGCTTTGCAGGGCCTGTTCCAATTCTGAGATCATGCCCGTTCGCACCTCCAGCCGTTGTAGGCCCAAATCGGCCCGCAGTTCTCCCAGGGTGCCCATCTGGTGAATCTGTCCCTCATACATCAGGGCAATTCGGTTACAGCGTTCGGCCTCATCCAGATAGGGGGTGGCCACCACGATCGTCACCCCTTCTGTGGCAACTGTCGCCAGCACATCCCAGAAATCCCGCCGGGACACCGGGTCCACCCCGGTGGTCGGTTCATCCAGGAGCAAAATCTGGGGTTGGGACACCAGGGCACAACAGAGACAGAGCTTTTGCTTCATCCCGCCAGAGAGTTGACCGGCCAACCGGGAGCCAATCTGATCCAGATTCATCAGACGTAGATAGCGATCGCGCCGATCGGCAAACAAATCAGGCGGAATCTGATGTAATCCGGCACTATACTCCAGATTTTCGTCGATGCTCAGGTCCAGGTACAGGGAAAACTGCTGGGTCAGGTAGCCGATATTCAGGCGGGCATCTCGGGGCGTTTGGCCTAGCACCCGCACTGTGCCTGCGGATGCCTCCATCACCCCACCCAGGATATGGAAGGTGGTGGTTTTCCCGGCTCCATCGGGGCCAATTAACCCAAAAATTTCACCCCGGTTCACCGTGAAGCTGATTCCCCGCACCGCCGCCAATTTTCCATAGCGCTTTTGCAGATCCTGCACCTCAATCATGGGGGTGTTGGAAGAAACTGCGATCGATGCTTCCCGGAAGGCCTCTTTCCGGATCATCGACCCGACTCCGATCCGGCCAGAATCTCAGCATCAGCGGGTAGACCGGGTTTGGCAAAGCCCCCGGGCTGGTTAATTCGGATCTTGATGCCAAAGACTTGTTTGACCCGATCCTTCTGAAAATAAATGTTTTCGGGGGTGAAGGAAGCCTGGGTGTCAATGGCTGTCACTTCTCCCTCCAGGGGGGTTTCCCGTTTCAAATCAGAATCCAGGTAAACCCTGGCCTTTTGCCCTATCTTGATGCGGCCAATATCGGCATCGGGAACGTAGCCACGGAGATAAACATCGTTGGGATTGATTACCGTTAGTAAGGTCTTGCCACTGGTGACCACTGCTCCCGGTTCCACGCTGCGGGCTGTCACAACGCCATCGATCGGGCTGATGATGTTCAAATACTGGATCTGGGCCTGAACTTGTTGTTTGGCTGCTCGGGCACTGGCGACCTCCGATCGGGCGGCATCCAGTTGGGACTGGGCCTGGATGAGCCGGGTGTTTAGGGCCTGCAGTTGGGCGGTCCGAATTCCCGGATTGAAGCCCGTGCTTTCCACTTGCGTGAGATTGCCCTGGGCCGCGCTTAATTGTTCATCGGCAGCCTGGACGGCAGCCCGGCGGGCTTCGACAATGGCCAGAGCTGTTTCAAAAGCGGTCTGGGCCTGGTCTAACTGCTGCTGGGCAACGGCACCCTCCCGACGCAATTGGGCCACCCGATCGCGGTTGGTGCGGGCCAGCTTGGCTTCTGAGGCGGCCTGGATAGCCTGGGCTTCTGCCTGGGCTCGTTGGGCTCGGACTGCTGACACATTGGCTTGGGCTTGGGTCACCCGTCCCTGGGCGTCTCCCTGGGATTGCTGCAGGGTTAATTCTGCTTCCTGAATCTGACTCTGGACCACAGTGATTTGTAAGAGGGCCTGCTGTTCCTGTTCCTGGGCCGTCTTCAAACGGGCTTCAGCCCCCCGGAGTTGGGCCTGGATTTCGTCATCGTCTAGGCGGACAATGATCTGGCCCTGCTGGACCCGATCGCCCTCCCGCACTGCCACCATATCGACACGGCCAGGGGTTTTGGCCCCAATGTCAGTCTCGTAACCTTCAATCCGTCCTGTCACGGCCAGAGCTGTGCTCTTGGGTCGGGTGCTGTAGAACCAGAAGGTGATGCCAGCACCGACCAGCAACACGATTGGAATCAGAATGCGAGGATTGGGGCGACGATCGCCCTTACTTCGGTGAACTGAGCCACTGGTGGGTTGGGGGTCCGAAACAGAGGTCATGGGCACAGGCTCCCAGGGGATAAAGACCAGGCGATAAAGACATCAACGTTGATGATTATCCCAGGCTGTCCCCTAACCGTACATCCCCCGCTGTTATGAAGCTTCAACGCTGGATAGGAGGTTTGCATATTTGCATAACAGGATTTCAGGCTACAGGTTGAGCCTAAAATCAATCGTTTGGTGGGGACCAATACCTTCTAGGATCAGGAAAAGTTTTGCGACTGACAGGACTCCGATCAGATGACGGTATCAAGAACGATTGCCCTGGGATTTATCGCGGTCATTTTGATTGGAACTTTACTGTTGTTCTTGCCGATGTCTGTGACTCAATCCGCCTGGTTCACCTGGAATCATTTACTGGTGTCTCTGTTTACCTCCACTTCTGCTGTCTGTGTCACAGGTCATATTGTGGTGGATACAGGGACCTATTTTTCTCCCTGGGGGCAGGCGATTATTCTGGGGCTGATCCAGATTGGCGGTTTGGGCTACATGACCGCAACGACGTTTCTCCTCTTGCTGATTGGGCGTCGCTTTGGCCTGCGGGATAAGGTTGCCCTGCAACAGGCTTTGGATCGGGCCGGGATGCAGGGTATGGCTCAATTGATCCAATCGATTATCGTGACAACGGTTTTCTTCGAGCTGACGGGCATGTTTTTGCTACTCCTGGTGTTTGTTCCCCAACATGGCCTCGATCGAGGATTGCAACTGGCCCTGTTTCATAGCGTCAGTGCCTGGAACAATGCTGGATTTAGCCTGTTTCCCGACAACTTGGTGGGTTATCAGGCTTCTCCCCTGCTCAATTTGGTGATTCCAGGGTTGATTATTTTTGGGGGAATTGGCTATGACGTAATTTTTGAAGCCTTCCTCTGGCTCCGAGATCGGGTGCAGAATCGAGTTCAGAAGATAGCCTTTTCCCTCAATGTCAAGGTTGTTTTCAGTACAACCCTGCTGTTACTGGGTTTGGGAACGGTGGCGATTCTGCTGGCAGATTTTCAAAATCCCCAGACCCTCGCTCCGATGGACTTCCCTACCAAACTAATGGCTGCCTGGTTCCAGGCCGTGACGCCTCGAACAGCCGGGTTCAATACAATCGATATTGGCAAAATGACCACCACAGGATTGTTTGTGACGATCGCGCTGATGTTTATTGGGGGCAGCCCGGGGGGAACGGCTGGCGGAATTAAGACCACGACTCTACGGATCCTGTTCAGCATTACTCAGGCCATTTTGCAAGGCAAGGAATCAGTGATTCTCTACCGGCGACAGGTTCCCCAGTCCTTGATTCTGAAAGCAACAGGTGTAGCTGTAGGGTCTCTGATGGTCGTGATTGTGATGACCGCCATTATTACGTTTACAGATCCTGACATTGACTTTATCAAGATCCTGTTTGAGGTCATGTCCGCTTTTGGGACAGTAGGGCTCTCCACTGGGATTACGGCGGGTCTCTCTGCGATCGCCAAACTGGTGCTGATTGCCACTATGTATATTGGTCGGGTCGGTGTCTTGCTCCTCATGGCCGCTCTTTTAGGAGACCCCAAACCCACGACCCTGCGATACCCTGAGGAAGAGTTGCTGGTCGGTTGATGGGTTGAACCGCTCTGGAAAGTGATAGTCTTTCTATAGAAATCCTTAAATATACGTTTGTGAATCTCTCCTCTTTAGCCTTCTTTCGCACGCTACGACCTGATCACAAGAAACAATTTGCCGTTATTGGATTGGGTCGTTTTGGACGGGCAGTTTGTCTGACCCTGCGTCGTCTGGGGTATGAGGTGCTGGCCATGGATGCGGATGAAAAGCGAGTAGCGGCCAGCCTGACCGATCAGGTGGCTTCCCATATTTTGCAACTGGACTCTACCCAATCCTCTGCCTTGCATGAGGCTGGAGTGTTTGAGCTGGACACAGTGATTGTGGCGATCGGTAACTATGTGGAAGAAAGCATTATCACCACCCTGAACTTGAAGGAAGGGGGGGTTCCCCATGTGATTGCCAAGGCTTCCTCAGAGATCCATGAAAAGTTGCTCCGTAAGGTGGGGGCAGATCATGTGGTCTTCCCAGAGCATGAGACGGGCTGTTCTCTGGCCCATTCCCTCACCCGGCCCGGTATCCTGGATCGGTTTGAGCTGGACCCGGATCACAGTATTGTGGAAGTGGTGGTTCCGCCCGAATTTGATGGCAAGACCATTGCTGAACTGGAACTTCGGAACCGCTATGGCCTGAATCTGCTGGCTGTCAGTCAGGATGATAAGTTTGAGATCAACCCCCGTCCAGAACGGGTTCTCCATCAGGGTTCGGCGATCGTGGTCATTGGTTGTAACACCGCTGTCGAAAAACTCCCCCTGCGATAGTCGGATTGGGTTTAATCCATAAGTTCTGGTTTGATCTGCCCCTGTGCCAGCGCATCCATTTCCTGCTGCATCTGGGTGCAGACCAGATTGTAACAGGCGTCCACATAGGCTCGATCGCAGGCGGCGGCCCGACCATATTGCTGAAAAGTGATGGGAGGGCAAATGTGGGTATGGATCTGCATGGGCAGGGGAAAGTGGGGCAGAGGGCCGAAAGCAAGACCCCAGGGCAGTCCCAGATAGACCGGGAAGACCTCTGGATCGATATTCAGCATCCAGGGCATACCCCAGGCATGAAGTTGGCGCATTTGCTGGTAGAGATCGGCCAGCACGAGAAACGTTTCATGGGCTCCAGAGGCGATTACCGGCACGATCGTGACTTCATATTCCAGAGCAATTCGGATAAAGGTGCGGTTGCCTGCCAGACAGATCTGGTGCCGCATGCCATAGGGGCGGAATACATCCCTGGCTCCGCCAGGGTAGACCAGGATGCCTGCGTCTCGACGCAGGGCCGCGATCGCCATTTTGGGATGGGCCTTGACGGCCCCCGCCTGCACGGCTAAGTCTGCCAGCGGGGGAGCAATCTGCCAGACCTTCGGATGCATGAGTCCATAGATGGGTCGGTCTAGGCCGAAGCGGCGGAACCAGTCATACATCATCATGAACATATCTGGGGCGGCCAATCCCCCATTGTGGGAGCCGACAAACATGACCCGACCAGGGGGAGGGACATGGTGCCAGCCACTGGTTCGAACCCGAAAATAGATGTGATAGAACCAATCCCAGATTGGCATCAGGGATTGAATGACTTGAGGGTCGCGGTGATCGAGGGACCAGCCCGATCGATCGGTCAGATTAATCTTGTGGGGCATCGCGGCATCGTAACAGGATGGGGAAACACAGGGCAATCATCCTTCCATCCCCTGTTGCTCTGCTTCAATCAGGCGAATGGAGAGAAGGATTTCTGCCAGAACTCGCTGAAAGGCATAGTACCATCCAGCCGGACCATCCAGAATACCCCGATGCACCAGCAGGCAGTAAACCAGGATCACGAAGGGGGCAACGACCTTGTTCCGCCGTAGTCGATCGCCCAAGCTCAAAGCCTCAGTGGGTGTGGATTGCAACTTCTGGACTTCCAGGAGGGAGTAACGGTCCTGGGCCCAGAGCCAGCGGCTCAGGGGTTTGCGATCGTCATGGTAGATGGGCGCTTGCAGGGTGGCGCAATCCCCATTCACCTGGAGCAGTTGGGTATGACCGTCGTCAATATAGGTGGCCCTGAAACGCTGAAACAGGGCGGCCCGTGGAGGGAGCAGGGTGCCCCGCAGGGGTTTGCCGAACACACAGTACTTGAAGGGGATGAAGTAGCCTGCGATCGCCGCTTCTGGATCCAACCGATCCATCTCGGCAATCAGTTCGTTGCTTAAGCGATAGTCGGCATCAAGGGAGAGCACCCAGTCGCTCTCTACCTGCTGCAGCCCAAAATTCCACTGATCGGCATGGGTATGGAACGGACGTTGAAAGACCTCCACTTGAGGATAACGCTTTAGAATGTCCAGGGTGGCATCGGTGCTGTAGCTGTCTACGACGATGATGCGGTCGGCCCAGGCGAGCTGGCGCAGGGTGCGATCGAGGTTGGGGGCTTCGTTAAAGGTCAGAATAACCGGAGTGATGGTGTCTAGCATGGTGAATCGGGTGGGGGTAAGGTTGGCGTGGAAGAGGACGGCTGGACTTACAGGGTGGTATAGGCCCCTTCGTACTGCTGGATCAGGCGGCTGGCGATGCGTTCCCAGGTAAATTCCTGGCGCACCACCTGACGGGCACGATCGCCCATACGGCGCATTTTGCGGGGATATTGCAACCCCTGCTGGAGGGCAGCAGCAATCTCCTGACGGTCCTGCTGGACCACCAGGCCCAGGCTATGGCGCTGGATCAGGTCAGCCAGGGCCACCCCTGGTGTGACTAGAGCCGGTAGACCGGCAGCCAGTGCTTCCAGAACCGCAATGCCAAAGTTTTCGGAATGGGAGGGTAGGGCAAATAAATCAGCGCCCTGGAGCAGCAACTGTTTCAGATCGCCGCTGGCGAAGCCAATTCGACGGGTGCGATCGGCCAGACCATGGGCCGCTAATAAACGATCGATCTCGGCTTCGTAGTCGGCTGCACCAGTGCCAGCAATGACAAAGGTGAACCGCTGGGCCTTCAGTTCTCCCAGGGCTGGAATCAGGTACTCCAGTCCCTTTTTGGGGTGCAGGCGAGACATAAACAGGAGCACGGGTTCATCGGTAGGGAGTTGCAGGGATTGCCGTAACTGTTGTCTGGCCTCTGGAATTGGGGTGGGCAGGGTGAGACCGTGGGGCACGACAAAGCCAGGTGAGGTCAGGTTCAGGGATCTGGCTTCGCCCAACTCCTGTTCTGAGGTGAAGTGCATGGCCCGACTCCCCTGGAGGTTTTGACGCTCCATCAGATCCAGGTAAAGTTGCTTTTTCCGCCGTCCCTGATCTAGGGACCATTGGCAGAGCTGGCCCAAAGGCCGGACGATGTAGGGAACCCCCTGCCCTCGGGCGATCGCCATGGCTGCCGTGGAGGGATAGGAGAAAATGGCATGGACATGGACCAGATCATAGGCGGCGAGATGATGGCCCAGCCATCGGGTCAGACTGGCAGAGAAAGCGAACTCTCGCACCGGGGCGATGGGGGGGGAATAGCGGGGGAAGAATCGCACGGGGACGGCTGCCCCGGAACTGCCAGGCTCGGTATAGAGAATCCGCTGGTGCAGAGGCACATCCAGTAGGCCATCTCCAGCATCATTGGTGGTGGCAATCTCGGCCTCCACCCCCTGAGATCGCAGCTCCCGCACCATCTGTAAGACAGCCTGACTGGGACCACCCCGGACTGGGGCTACCGAAGGAATCACATGGAGAATTTTCATAGAGATTCGGATGTGAACTGGACAAGGTTGCTTGAAACCAGGGCTTTGGGCTGCGGCGCGGCTTTTCTGCCCAGGGAGGAGGTAGCCAGCAGACCAGCCAGGGTTTGCCGGAAGGCAGCTTTGCCAAAGCTCTGAATCGCAGCTTTTCGTAGGGCCATGGGTTGATATAGGAGGGGATTCGGATAGGTGCCCTGCAGAATTTGTGTTAGCGTCTGACTGATGGCAGGGATGTCGTGTGGGTCTACCAAGGCTCCCAGGCGGCCCTGCTCCAGGGCATCGATCGCCCCATCCAGCCCACCCAGTACCGGCTTTCCAGAGGCCAGGGCTTCCAGATAGACAATGCCAAACCCTTCCAGGGTGCTGGGCATGGCGAACAGGTCACAGAGATTGTAGTAGTCCGGTAGCTCCGTATCGGAGATGAAACCGGCCAGGGTGACACAATCCTGCAGTTGTCGCTCGGCAATCAGCCGTTCCAGCCGAGGTCGATCGTCCCCTTTGCCCACAATCAGGTAATGCACTTCCGGCAACATCTGCCGGATCTGGGGCAGGGCCGCCAGAATCTGGTCGTAGCTGTGGAAGGGTTCCCCCGCAGCCAGCCGATTGACGGTGAGAATGACCGGCTGGTTGGGTTGCAGGCCATGACGTTGCAGCAGGTGAGCTGGTTTAGGGGCAATCCGGAAGCGATCGGCCTCGAAGGTATTGGGTAGCCGATCGACCTGGTGAATCGCCAGGTTTTGCTCTTGTAACAGGCGATCGCAGGTGTAGCTGCTCACCCCCAAAATCCGATCTGCCCCAGTCAGTGCCTTTCGCAGGGAGGGCTGCTGCACATTCCAGGCTTCGAAGCCGTGGGCCACCGTCCAGTAGGGCGTCCCCGTCAGTCGTTTCAGTTGAGCCGCTGCTCGGGTGAAATTAAGATGAGTCGTCAGCACCAGATCCGGTCGTTGGTGCCATCCGGTCTGGATCAGACTGGCAGCATAGATCACCTTCCGCAGGCGGGATGGAAGATGACCGAAACAATGGAACCGCACATTGGGTGTTGTCAGGACCACAGGCTGGCGATCGTGCATCAGAAAAACTTCGTAGCGAGCCTGGGGATAGACCTCCTGCAACGCCTGCAGCAGGAACTGGGAATAGACCTGGATACCGCCCTTGAAATCAAACAATCCAGGAGCCCAGAAATGAATCAGAGGGGAATGCATCATCATTAGAATTTCGATTGACGTGGGTGGATCCGTAGAAGCGCGATTGATTGCGATTCATGCATCAAGGCCGGGCAAAATTCCGATTCAGATTGGGACACGGTTATGGGTGCGATTGATTTCGAGCGAACCCTTCGGATCAGAGCCCGACACCAGATAAGAACAACCCAGTAGAGCCAGTACACCCATTACCCCCAACCAGCCCAGGGGGCTAAAGGAAAGGACGATCGCACTCATCCCGGCCCAGAGGGTTAACCCGTACATCAGCCAGACCGTCGCAGGCCGGGAAAACCCGAAGCGCAGCAGTCGATGATGCAGGTGACGCTGATCTGCAAACAGGGGGGATTTGCCGTCCAGTACCCGGGAGACAATTACCAGGAGCATGTCCAGGACTGGTACGGCCAGAGCTACATAGGGCAGAAGGACCGCAGTGAAGCTCTGGGTTGTCATCACACCAGAGACGCTGACGGCAGCCAGCAAAAAGCCGATGAAGTAAGAGCCGCCATCCCCCATGAAAATGCGGGCTGGGGTAGCGTTGTATCGCAGGAAGCCCAGGCCAGCTCCGGCCAGGGCCATTGCAATCAGGGCGATCGGACCAGAATGCTGACCCAGGCACAGCATGGAGAGCGTCAGGGCGACGATTGTGCTCATCCCAGCAGCTAGCCCATCTAGGCCATCCATCCAGTTGATAGCATTGGCCACCCCGGCCAGCCAGAGGAAGGTGATGGGCAGGCTCAAGATGCCGACAGAGACCAATCCGATTCCTGGCATGGGAACGGCTTCCAGGCGGACTCCCAGACTCCAGGCCACGCCAGCGGCCACAGCCTGGAGCAACAGCCGGGTCACGGGGGGAAGGTTCAGCACATCATCCGCCAGGCCGATCGTGAAGAAGCCGATGCTGCCCAGGATGACTCCCAGAAATACCCTTGATTCAAATAGGGGAGCCCCTAGCTGCCCGATCAACAGCAGGGCGATCAGGGTACCGGTGGCGATCGCAACCCCCCCAATCCGGACCATAGATTGTTGGTGGAGTTTGCGCTCACCGGGTCGATCGACCCATCCCAGCGTTAGTCCGATCTGACGCACGAGGGGAGTGATCAGCAGGGTGAGCAGGAGGGCAGTGGAGAAAACTGTGAGGACGACCATAGGGAACCTTGGTATTCAGAACCTATGTCCTTAGTGTCGAAGCCCTCTGTTGGCGATCATGTTTGCTGATCAGTTGAACTTTTTAAGCAATGTATGTGAACGGAGAATGCAGTGCGAATCAGCATCTGGTTTTTGGTCCCGTTGGTGTGACAGTCCAGCACCAGGGCGATTGCTGGGGCAGTCTGATCGATAATATCCCCTGCTTTAAAGGGGCAGTGACATAGGGACTGGCTAACAAATCCCAGTTTTGTAACTGCCGAAATTTGCCGTTGATGCGGGCCTGAGCAATTCCTCCCGTGGGGTTGTAGGTCATTTCCAGGCGATCGCCCGCAAGGCTGATGTAGCTCAACTGTCCCCGATCGGACCAGTGGCGATCGTCAATGCGGCTGCGATCGAGGGCACGGGTTAGATGGGCGAAGGTAGGATAATCCTCGACAGAGGCTACATCCGTCACCCAGGCTATTTGATCACCGGTGGCGACGAGGGCCTGAACGGCTGGGTTTTTTTCGGTCAGTGGGGAGAGGTGGGTGAGGGTCTCGCCCCAGGGACGGGCACAGAACCAGGTCCGTTCAATCCGCCAGAGATACCAGTCTCTGTATCGTTGTGGGGGACCATACCGGACTGGCAAAACCAGGTGGGTGCGGGACGGTACGCCCGCAGCCTTGTCCTGGGTTGTTAACTGGAGCTGGTAAAGGACAGCTCCCCGCTCCTGCACAACCTGATCGCCCGGAGAGGCTCCCTGAACCAGAGGACTGTGGAAAGTTCCCCCCAGCCTGATGACCGCATTCTTGGCTCCTGCTGGATCGCGGATGACGAGCTTGTAAGGGGTGTATTGGGCGTTGATGGTGCCGCTAGTCTGGTAAGAGCGATGGGGGATGAGCAAGGTGCCCAGACTGTAGTCGGGGGTGATATAAAAGGTTTCCCAGAACTGGTTGTCTGCATGGTAGCTGTAGTAGGCGGGATGACTGGCTCGGAGTTGGAAGGGCAGGGGTATCTGCTTGCGGGCGATCGCAGCGAGCTGTCGCGGCGGACGATACTGGCTCAATGTGGCGTTAAGGGCGACACGGGCGATGTTTGCGGGCATGCGTCGGGCGGTTGTGGGATCGTCTCCCCACCAGACCCAGGCTACGGCTGCCAGTCCACTCCCGTCCCAGGTGCCCTGATCGAAGCCTCGGCTCTCGGCTCCCCCGGCGGTTCCCCAACTGAGTCGGAGGGCCATATTGGTGGCGAACCAGTCGAGGCCAGCCTGAGCCAGTTGTTTCAGTTCCGGGGTGCGGGCAAAGTCGTAGAGGTTCAGCAGACTGGAGATGGAGTAGCCATAGTAGGTGGAGGAATGGAATTCTCCCTGGCCGATCGTCAAAAACTTGTTAATTTCCGATCGTAACCAGGCTTCCTGGGTGGCCGGAATGGCGGGTAGGGGAATGGGCCAGCCACTCCCATCCATCAGAGCCAACCCGGATACCCGCTGCATGAACATATGATTTTCCGTGCCCTGATCACTCCAGGCTTGGATGCGATCGGGGGCGACCATGCTGCGGTAGGAGGCCACCACTGAGGCTGGCATCTGGGATCGGAACTGGAAAAACAACCGCACGTCGAATACGCTGCGGAAATGGTAAAGGCTGCGGATTTCCCGATCTAATTGCGCCAGAATCGCCCAACTGGGCTGGGGGTCGTACTGGCCAGGTAAACTTAGGCGGGCCAGAATTACCGGCAGCAGATATTTGTGGGGGTCGGGAATGTGGCGCTGCCGCCACCAAGTGTTCAACCCATTCAGATCTGTTGCGGCCAGATGCTGTCTCAGGGCCAGTCCTCGCTGCTGTAGGGCCAGTTCCTCGGCTTCAGGGCGGGGGATCGATCGGGCCTGAACTGGACTATGGAAAGGGGAGAGGATCTCGGCGCAGACTGCTCCGGTCCAGGCCAGCAGGCCCAGCAGGAGGATCAGAATAAAGCGGCGCAAGAGCATCCGGTGTTGCATGCCAAGCCCTGAGTCTAGAATTTTGAGAATTGGGTCTGGGTCCAGGATAACGCCTGCATCAATCCGGCTGTGGCTTGGGCATAGCTGTACTGCTGAATCCGCTCACGACTGGATTCTCCCCAGACCTGCAGCCGAGCCCGATCGGCAAATGCCTCGCGCAATCGATCGGCCAGGGCAGCCCGATCGCCCGCTGGAAAAATCAGTCCATTCTGGTTGGGATGGACCAGATCGGCGGCACAGCCCACATGGTCACTGACCAGAATCGGTTTCCCCAGGCACATGGCCTCGTTGACAGCCAGTCCCCAGGTTTCGTCGGGACCGTAACTGGGCAGGACAAACAGATCCGCGATCGCATAGGTGCGGGGCATCAGACTCTGATTCTGGAAAGGGGCGAAGTAAACCTGGGGATGGTGAGCGGCTTGAGTTCGCAGCTCCGACTCCAGGTTTCCCGAACCCACCAGCAGGAGAGAAACATCAGTAAGATTCGCCCGCAAAAATGCCTGTAAGAGATCCAGGGGACGTTTTTTCAGAATAAATTTCCCAGCAAACAGAATCACCTGATGATGGGCTGGAATGCCCAATTCTTGCTTCCAGCGCTGAGCTTCCTGGGTGGCAACCTTTGATTGAGCGAAGAAGCGATCGGTCTCGATCGCATGGGGAGAAAAGAAGAGCCGATCGTCTGGAACCCCGTGATAGCGAAAGTATCCCCGATTGGCCTCACCCACGTAGAGACAGGCAGCAAATTGCTGATACACCCTGGAAATCCATTGTCTGCGGGCCCAGGCTTTTAGCCCCTGCTGGGGCAGCAGGCGATGGGAATCTCCCCGAAACAGCAGGGGAGTCTCTTTCCAGGACCACATCAGGCGGTACAGACTGGCAAAGTTGTAATTCATCAGGAGAATGGCATCAGGTCCATATTGGCGGATTTGCTGCATCAGCGTTGGATTTTGTAGCCCCCAGATATTCTGAGTGCCGGGATGCTGGCTGACATTGGGCACAAACTCAAAGTCATAGCCGGAGAGCAAGGGAATATCCCACTGGAAAGATTGTTGAAACTCCCGATCGACCTGTTGAGTAACCCCGAAATCCCACAAATAAAAGACCCGAATCGAGAGATCGCGTTGCTGGGCTAAATAGCGAAACCAGGGCGCGTAGTACTGAATCGGGTGGGACGTAATAATTGCAAGTTTTAGCATCAGCAGTTCAGGTAATCTTCAATTGATGAGATGCTTCGCAGTTTTCAACCGCTGTATCCTCTTCCGGAGGGTGAGCAGGGGAAAGGCCAACAATCTTATATCGCTGGATCCCAGGTTTGCGCTTTTTGCGGTTTCGATAGATCTTCATGAAAATAAACCGCATGGCCAGCAGAGGCACTGAGGATTGAAACAGGGTGGCAACATAAACGCCAGCCGTCCACTCGGTAGAGGCCAGAGCCAGACTGAGAATGAGTACACCCAATAGAGACCGAGCTGAAAAGGTAGGAGTGCCAAAGCCAATCCGGGTGACCAGGCCATAAAACGCCCCCAGGAACATGCCGACACCCGCACAACCCATGACGCCAAAATTAGCATAGGCTTCCGGTAATAATCCCCAGGCGATCGTGGTCCGCAATGTATCCTGATAGGTTTGCCGCTTAATATGGATATTCAGCATGTGGGTGCCTTCATGGCTCCGGATTTTGTTGGGATTCATGAAGCGCGGCATGAACAGTTGGGGAATGATGCCGTAGGTGGCCCCTTCCATGTAGGGATAGGGTTCTGGAATCTTGGTCTGGGCCATCATCAGCATGTGGATCAGACTGGACCGTTCGACAAAAGACTCCCGCTTCTCCTCAGGCGGATCATATCGGGAAGGGGTGTGGGTAAAGTGGTCTGCTGCATGACCGGCCCATTCTTGAAACCAGGCCGGATATTCCCAGGGTTGAACATAGTGTTTTCCAGGACCATTCCAGTATTTGTCCCGCATGGGATGCTTGCCATAATGTAGCGGCAGCAGCATCAGCAGTCCCAGGAACAAAGGTAGAACAGGAATCTTACGCCCACCCACTACATAAGCCACCGTTGCCAGTAGGAAGACTGTCAAGGCCGTTTTCAGAATCAGGGTGGCGGCACTGGTCAAAATGTACAGGGCAACCAGGAACAGCAGCAGTTGGGACTTCAGCCGGGTTAACTGACCTGCACCACAGCGATAACACAAAACGAAGATCCCTAGTAGACTGAGGCCAAAGATAATGCCTCGAATCAAGGCCAACATGCCCCCAGAGAGACTGAACCATCCTCCCAGGATATACATATTGAGCAGCACACCCGCCACCAGAACCCCAAAGAAAAAATTCTCAGCTTTGCTGGTTTGCAGGGCATGGTAGGGAGTAGAAATGGGACAGGGAGTCCGGACCAGTTGCCACCAGACTAGCGTACCAGACCCCAGAAAAATGACGGTACAAAAGGCGGCATAGAAATGAGCCGCCGAGGAATACATTAAAACGTTGGGATTCTCGCTCAAAAGTGGCAGGGAAAACGTCCACAAATAAGTTAGGGCAAAGAAAGGAAAAACTGGCATCCCCTTAACCTTCCCGGCACACCAGAGATACATGGGGAACATGCAAGCAGCGCCAATCATCAGTGCCCCCACTGCCGTTCCCTCCTCAGCCTGCCGGAGTTCACCCAGATTGGCCAGTAAAAGTAAACTGATACCAATCCAGAAAGCGATCAAGAGCTGTTGATTCTTTCCTGCCGCCGACATTTCCCTGGCCTCACCATGAACGCCCTAGATCATCCTTTCGCCACTTCACCCCTTCAACCGGCCAATTCTCCACGACCTCCGCGCCTCAGGGGTTCATCCCTCCACCACCCGATCGAACATCCCACAGAGCCGCCGTGTCATCTCATAACCTGAATAAGGCCGAAAAGCCTCCCAGTTGGTTTCAGGGTAATGGGATTCAGTTTGTTGTAAAAGGGATTTCAAAGACGGAATCACCCGCTGTACAACCCTCTCCAGATTTTCTTCTGGCGTAAAAGGAATCACCGTGCCTGCTTCACATCGCTGCAGAATCTCCACCACCGAACTTTGACCATGAAAAATTGCCAGAATCGGTTTACGGGCCAGAATACCAGGGTATAGCTTAGAAGCCGTATAGCTGGGATTATCAGACCCCAGCATCAGGATGGCATCACTTTCCACCAGCAATTGCTGAGCCTCAAAGTAAGGAATGCGATAGGGATGCTCACTGACCATATCCGCTAAACCATACTCTGCAGAGATCGGCGCGATCGTTTTGACGGCCAGCGGGGGCGGAGCATAGCTGGTGCCCACAAAATGCAGGTGCACTGCTTGCCAGAGATGGGGAGCTCGATCTCGTTCCTGGTGAATTGCCGCAAACAAGGCCCGTAGGGCGATCGCCAGATCTGCTCCTCCACGCCCCACATAGACCCAGTGCCGTTTGCCATCCTTGGGATCGAAAATAGACTGCCGAATACCCAGCTCAGGAAGTCGGGCAAAATCCTGCTCCGGAGCCCCAAAGGGAAGGACTGTGAATTGCTCCTCCCTGAGCTGGGGGTAGCGTTGCTGTAATGTCTGGGGATAGGTGGGGGAAACGCTCAAAATGTGATTGGCTGAGCGGACTGCATAGGGTTCAGAGATTCGGGCCAGGGCCTGAATCATCCCGTACTTGAAGCGTCCGCCGGGGGGGCTAACCTGGGGCCGATGTTGATAGTCCGTCAGCCAGGGATCCTGAAAATCCAGCACGTAGGGGACGCCAAACTGTTTTTGCCAGATTGGGCCCAGAGTCATAACTGGGAAAATGGTGGTCGAGAAGAATACCAGATCAAAGGGTTGAGTTGCTAGGAGTCGATCGCCAGCTCGTTTGAAATCCAGCCAGCAGCGCCAGCCAACTCCACCCAGACCGAGCTGCCGGGTCCATCGGCTGGGGAGTGCGCCCGTGCGAGTGATGGGTAATCCCTCCGGGATGGCCCGTTCCAGATCCGGGTCCTGGGGATGGGGCACCTCATCGGGGCGGACAGCCAGAATCTGAGCTTCCCAGCCTAACTCTTGCAGGTAGGGGAGGGCCACCCGAATCCGCTGATGGTCGGGGGCATTGGTGGGGGGAAAGTGGGGGCTGACGATCAGCACTCGTCGTTGCGATCGCTGATTGGTGCCATGACGGATTGTCTGTGTCTCTGTGATGGATGGTCGTGTTTGAAGTCCCATTTCGGTCTCCTGAACAGCGGTTACTTTTACTGTCCGGTAGAGGGGATTGTGATCACGTTTGCGTATGGCCTCTTTTCAAAAAAATTGAGATGACCACAAAAAATTCATAATTGATCGATAAAGTCTTTACATTAGCAATCCCAACTTCAGGGGGATGCAACCAGGAAGGGGAGGGCGGGATATCCTCGGCACCTTCAGTTCATGCCTGATTGAGAATTAACGGAGCGTCTTACAGGGAGAGGAATAGGTCATGCCAGGGGTGAAAGAGCAGCAGGAACGACATATTTTGCTCATTGAAGATGACATTGTTGCAGCAAGTTTGATTGCGTTCTTATTAAAGCGGGAAGGATACAGTCCTCAGATTGCTAGAGATGGTCAGGAAGCTTACGACTTGATTAACCAGTCTCCACCGCCGCATCTGGTTTTGTTGGATAGGATGCTGCCCTATATGGATGGCTTGGAACTTCTGGAGCATATTCGGTGCCAGACGAGCTGGCAGCAAGTTCCAATTGTCATGTTGACGGCAACAAATACGGAGCAATCTGCAGTTGAAGCGTTTGATGCCGGTGTGGACGACTATATTGTTAAACCCTTTCGCCCACAGGAGTTGATGGCTCGCATTCGACGGTTTTTCCGGGTGAATTCCCGGTAAATCTCCAGCCTATCCCATAGCAGTTCCCAGAGGCCAAAAACTAATCTGTCAAAAACTAATCTGTCAAAAAAAGTGGTAGGGGAGATATTCCCCTACCACTTGCAAATTGGGTTAGATCAATTTCAATCGACTGCCTGGGGCAATAGCTCTCGCTTCTGGCCAGGAAGAACCTTGACCTGCCCCTCATCATCCACGTCTACAACAGCAGTATCGCCATCTTTGACGCGGCCTGAGAGGATCTCCTCTGCCAGGACATCTTCCAGGAGACGCATAATCGCCCGACGCAAGGGTCTGGCTCCATAACTGGGGTTGTACCCTTCTTGAACCAGGCGTTCCTTAAAGCGCTCTGACACTTCCAGCGTAATGCCCTGTTCCATCAGACGGTTGAACACTTCCCGGAGCATGATGTCGGCAATCTGCTTGACCTCGTCCTTCGACAGTTGACGGAAGACGATAATCTCATCCAGACGATTGAGGAATTCTGGACGGAAGTACTGCTTCAGTTCTTCGTTCACGAGAGAACGAATCCGATTGTACTGAGACTCTGCCTGATCCCCCGATGAGAACTCGAAGCCAAGGCCACCGCCACCCTTCTCGATTACCTTGGAACCGATGTTTGAGGTCATAATCAGTAAGGTGTTCTTGAAGTCTACAGTGCGGCCCTTTGCATCTGTCAGACGGCCATCTTCCAGGATCTGCAACAACATGTTGAACACATCCGGGTGGGCCTTCTCAATTTCATCAAAGAGGACGACCGTATAGGGACGACGGCGAACTGCTTCTGTTAACTGGCCCCCTTCGTTGTAACCCACATAGCCCGGTGGCGAACCAATCAGTTTGGAAACGGTGTGGCGTTCCATGTACTCGGACATGTCGAGGCGAATCATCGCATCTTCAGAGCCAAAGAAGTAGGAAGCCAGAGCCTTAGCCAACTCAGTTTTACCTACCCCAGTAGGACCGGAGAAGATAAAGCTGGCGATCGGTCGATTCGGATTCTTCAGACCTACACGAGCCCGCCGAATGGCGCGAGAAATTGCCTTGACGGCTTCTTCCTGGCCGATTAATCGCTGGTGCAGCGTGTCTTCCATGTGAAGCAACTTCTCTGATTCGGATTCAGTTAGCTTATTCACCGGCACACCTGTCCAGGAGGCCACAATATGGGCGATATCTTCCTCATCGACAACGGGCATATCTTCCCCGTTGCCGCTGTCCACTTTCTTGTTTTTGGCAATATCGCGGATTTCAGCCTTGATTTCCATTTCCCGATCGCGCAATTCGCCCGCCCGATCGAAATTTTGAGCCCGAACGGCATCATCCTTTTCTTTCAAGACCTGGCGCAGTTGCTTATCCAGTTCCTTCGCTGCCGGAGGCAATTGAGAATTAATCAGACGGACCCGGGAACCAGCTTCATCGATTAAGTCGATCGCCTTATCAGGCAGATAACGATCAGAAATGTACCGATCAGATAATTTGGCAGCCGCTTCCAGAGCTGCATCAGAGATCTTCAGCTTATGGTGTTGCTCATACCGCTCTCGCAACCCCCGCAGGATCTCAATCGTTTCATCAACCGTGGGTTCGCCCACCATGACAGGCTGGAAACGACGTTCCAGAGCTGCGTCTCGTTCAATGTGCTTACGGTACTCATCCAGGGTTGTCGCCCCGATACATTGCAACTCACCCCTGGCCAGGGCTGGCTTCAGGATATTGGCCGCATCGATCGCCCCTTCTGCTGCACCCGCTCCAATCAGGGTATGGACCTCATCAATCACCAGGATGACATTTCCCGCAGAGCGGATCTCATCCATGATTTTCTTGAGCCGCTCTTCAAATTCGCCTCGATACTTGGTCCCTGCGACCAGCAGACCAATATCCAGAGTGACGACACGCTTCTCTTCCAAAATATCGGGGACATCATTGTTGGCAATGCGCTGGGCCAGACCTTCGGCGATCGCGGTTTTCCCAACACCGGGCTCCCCAATCAGAACCGGGTTATTCTTAGTCCGGCGACCCAGAATCTGAATCACCCGTTCAATCTCTTTCTGACGACCGACAACAGGGTCCAGCTTACCTTCAGCAGCCATCTGAGTCAGGTTAGCGCCAAACTCATCCAGGGTTGGGGTTTTGGTCCGCCCCCCTCCGGGCGTCGCCGAAACCTCAGCCGTCTCACCCAGCATACGGATGACCTGGGTCCGTACTTTGGAGAGATCAACCCCCAGATTTTCTAAGACTCTGGCTGCCACCCCTTCTCCTTCCCGGATTAAGCCGAGAAGCAGATGTTCTGTCCCAATATAGTTGTGGCCAAGCTGACGAGCTTCTTCCAGAGACAACTCTAGAACTCGTTTTGCTCGCGGCGTGAACGGAATCTCAACCGCAACAAAGCCAGAACCCCGACCAATAATTTTTTCAACTTCGATCCGGGCATCTTTCAGGTTAACGCCCATAGACTTCAAAACTTTGGCGGCGACGCCGGTCCCTTCTCCAATCAGACCCAGGAGGATCTGTTCTGTACCCACGAAGTTGTGACCCAGACGGCGGGCCTCCTCTTGGGCCAGCATAATGACCTTAATGGCTTTCTCTGTGAAGCGTTCAAACATGGCGTGTTCCTATCACCTGCTGCGTGCCGGTACGCTGATTCTAACACAGGAAAAATGCCGCGCAGTCCTAACCAAACGAGTAGGTTAAGACTAGGTTTCGAACCTCAGTTTTCGGCGACCCGCTTCACGATCGGCCACATGACTTTGAGAAATTTCTGTAGTCAATTTATCCATACTGGAGATCAATCCTCCCCTGCTTGCGGTTGAAGCGTTCCTGCATTCGCTGTTGCCACTGGGTCAGCTCTTGGGGGAAGCTAGGATGCTGTAATTGGCTGCGCCACAGGATCAGGGCATCCTCTCCAGTGTCCTGATAATAGCGTCGCCGCCGCCCCGCTTCCCGAAAGCCAAACTGGGTGTAGAGTGAAAGGGCAGCTTGATTGGAGACTCGAACTTCCAGGGTGGCCCTTTCCAGACCACGCCTATGGGCGGCTAGCAGGAGGTCATAGAGCAGAGCCTGTCCCAATCCACGTTGGCGATAGCTGGGATGGACCGCCAGGACTGTGATGTGGCATTCCTCCAGGATGGCCCAGGCGCAGGCCACACCCACTACAGAAGGGGAATCCAGACGCTGCAAAATCAGCAGATCGCTGTTAGGGCTATCCAGTTCTCGCTGATAGCCATCGATTGTCCAGAGTCCTCCCAGACAAAGCTGGTCCAGGTCCACAATCAGGGGGAGCATATCTGCAGTAGCAGGTTTTATTTCCAGAGGCACTGGAAGCTGGATAGGGAGTTCTTCGGGATTCACACCAGGGGATTATGGAGTTGACGATATTCTATATTACTGATGGGCATCGTCTAAGCCCAGGGTGATTCCAATGAATCGCAGGATGATGAAATGCTTGGGCCTGTTTGCTTTGGGGGCGATCGCACTTCTAGCCTCGATTGTGATTCCATGGATTTACCCGCAACTCCTCTGCCGTCTGAATTCTCAAGCCTGCCCAATCTCCTACTCTATCCGTCGGTTGGAACAATTTCTGCAGCAGCAAAAGTGGCAGGCAGCTGACCAGGAAACATATAGGCTGTTGGTGAAAGCGGCTCAGACTGTGGAACAGCAGTCTCCATCCAATGGCTCTAGACAGGGGCATGACTTCAAAGACCGATGGCTCACCCCCGAACGCATGTTGAAGGTTCCCTGTAACAGCATGCAGGAGATCGATCGCCTCTGGGTGCAATACAGCCAGGACCGGTTTGGGCTCAGTGTGCAACAACGCCTCTGGGCTGACCTGCTGAACCATCCGGAACCCTTGTACGATCCGTTTAAGGCCATGCAAATTCGCTTGGGGTGGTTGAAGCCCAATGGCTCCAGTGTGGCTTATGCCCAGTATCCCTTTTCTCTCGATGCTCCGCCTGGGCAATATCCCAGCTTGACGTTGGTAGACAATGGGCAACCGGGGGTCATGCTGACGATGCGATTCAACCCCATTTTGCTGTTCCATCGAGCCAAAGTCTGCCTGACTGATCCCGCCCCAGAAACCCATCCCGTACCATTGCAATCTGCGAGAGCCGTTGACTATAGCCGACTAAAAATTCTGCTGAAAAATCAGGAATGGATTCTCGCTGGAACTGAGACAGAGCTTAAACTGGCTGCTGCAGGGGGGCGTCAGAGTGCCTTTGATTTCTTTAGTCTGCAAGATTTTGCCCAGTTACCCTGCCAGGATTTACAGACTGTCGATCGACTCTGGAGTCGCTACAGTCGGGGCCGATTTGGCCTGAGCATCCAACGCCAGATTTGGGATCGGATGAGTATACCTGGAGCCCCTTCTTCCAGTCAGGGGAAGTTTGCGGCTGTGATCGGGCGGGACAAAACCTATGCTTACGATACTTCCCTCAGTCAGGTCAACGTTGGACATTTCCCCCGACTATCCGGAGGATTCAGCCGGGATCGATTCTTTGCTCGTTTGCAGGTCTGTGGGCTATAAGCCCAGTCAGTTGTAGACTGTAATGAATAGCATGAATTTTGTTGGACACGATCGCTAAAGGTGTTGCCCTCGCATGGTTTCGACTTTCTCCCAAGGGTTAGAAGACTCTGGCTGTCAATATCTGCCCTCCTCCGATTTGGTCAGTTCCCCCTCACCCAACCAGTTGCTCATGCCCCTGACAGCCCGACTGAGCCCTGCTGGCCACCTGGAAATTGGTGGCTGTGATGTCCCAGCGTTGGTGCAGCAGTTTGGTTCCCCGCTTTATATTCTGGATGAGGAAACCCTGCGCACAACCTGCAGTCAGTATCGGAAATCCCTGCAGCAGTCCTATCCTGGTGAGTCTCAGGTTCTCTATGCTTCTAAAGCCTGGAACTGTTTGGCCGTTTGTGCGATCGTGGCCAGTGAGGGATTGGGGCTGGATGTGGTTTCTGGGGGAGAACTCTACACGGCATTGCAGGCTGGGGTTAGCCCTGAGAAGATTTACCTGCATGGGAACAACAAGGCACTGGAAGAACTGCAACTGGCGATCGAGGCAGGCAGCACGATCGTGGTAGATAACTGGTTTGATCTCCAGAATCTGGTCAGTCTGACGGGGTCGGGTCATCACATGGACCCGGTTCGGATTATGATTCGCCTGACGCCGGGGATCGAGTGCCATACCCACGAATACATTCGCACGGGGCACCTAGACAGCAAGTTTGGTTTCGATCCCAACCAGTTGGAAGAAGTCTTCCAGTTTATCAGTGAGCAACCAGGATTCAATTGCATCGGCCTACATGCCCATATTGGCTCTCAGATTTTTGAATTACAGCCCCACAATGACCTGGCTGCTGTGCTGGTTCAATGGCTGAGTAAGGCGGCTCACTATGGGTTGCCGGTTCAGGAGTTGAACGTTGGGGGTGGGTTGGGGATTCGCTACACTGAAGCGGATGATCCTCCGAGTATTGCAGATTGGGTAAAGGTTGTGAGTCAGGCGATGGTGGCAGCTTGCGAAGCCCACAACGTTCCCTTGCCCCGCCTGCTCTGTGAACCGGGTCGATCGCTGATTGGGACAGCCTGCGTGACGGCCTACCGGATGGGAAGCCAGAAAACGGTACCTGAGATTCGTACCTATGTGACCGTTGATGGGGGGATGTCTGATAACCCACGCCCAATTACCTATCAATCCCTCTATCGGTCTGTGGTGGCCAATCGCATGCAAGAGCCGTTGACGGAAACCGTGACGATCGCTGGGAAGCATTGTGAATCGGGAGATATTCTGATTAAAGAGGCAAAATTGCCCGCCACGGAAGCCGGAGATGTTCTCGTTGTGATGGCGACCGGAGCCTACAATTACAGTATGGCTTCTAATTACAATCGTCTTTCCCGGCCAGCGGCAGTTGTCGTCCGTTCTGGAGAAGCCAACCTGATTTTGCAGCGGGAAACTTACCAGGATTTGATTCGTCAAGATCGGATTCCAGAGAGGCTGAAGTTTAAGGATGACCTGTAAGAGGATGGGAATGGGGCCAGAATAATGCATGACGAACGATGAATTGATCATTGCCAAGTGGATAGCCTCTCTTCATCGTTCATCGTCTTTGCAAAGGCAACACTTCACGCATAAAATCCATCATTACAATCAGAGTTTTTTCATCCTTCATCCTGCTTTTCTCATGGGAGATTGGTGGAAGCAGTGGCTGACCAATCCTGAACAGACCAGGACCATCCTGCTTCACACGATTGATATTGGCTTAGTCCTGGTGCTCACCTATATGGTGCTGGTCGTCATTGGTGAGCGACGCACGTTATGGATGGTACGAGGCCTGATTGTGTTGATGCTGGGAGCAGCGATCAGCCGCAGCCTGGAACTGAAGCTGTTGAGTTTTGTGCTGAATAGCCTGGTTATCGGGGCCGCCGTAGCCATGGCCCTGATTTTGCAATCCGAATTCCGGCGCTTTCTGGAGCAATTGGGTCGGGGCGAGATCCGCCAGCTCTTCCAGCCTTCCCGACGGGTGAACCCTAAACCGGATAGTGTGATTGATGAGATTGTGGATGCGGTGAAGGAACTTTCCCAGAACCGGACTGGGGCGTTGATGGTGCTGGAAACAGATGGACCGATCGATGAACGAGATTTCTCTGTACCAGGGGTCAAACTGAATGCAGAACTGTCTAAAGAGTTGCTCCAGACTATTTTTCAGACCACCACTCTTTTGCATGACGGAGCAGTTTGGATTCGGGATTCACGAATTGTGGCTGCTGGTGTCATTCTTCCCCTATCAGAACGAACAGCTTCTCGACAATTGGGAACCCGTCATCGGGCGGCCATGGGGATTACAGAACGGGTAGAGAACTGCATCTGTCTGGTCGTTTCTGAAGAGACAGGCTCCATCTCCCTGGCTGAACGGGGAACCCTGAATCGGCCTCTAACCAGCAGTAAACTGAAGGAAATATTGGATACTCGATTCTCCCAGTCTGTTGACCGGGAAACGGTAACGACCGATTTACGAAATTTTGGTCGGCGAATTGGTTCTAGAGGATTAGCGTTGCTTTTGCATTTGTTCCGTCTGCCCTCATCAGCCCCTCGAGAGAAAAAATGACTGTCAAACCAACTGTTTTGCGAGACCTGCCCGCTGATCTGGAACGGGAAAAACTCCCTCGACATGTGGCCGTGATTATGGATGGGAATGGCCGCTGGGCAAAACGTCAGGGTTTGCCCAGGATTATGGGGCATCGGCGTGGGGTGGATGCATTAAAAGAATTATTGCGTTGTTGCAAAGATTGGGGCGTTCAGGCTCTGACCGCCTATGCCTTTTCCACAGAGAATTGGGGGCGGCCCCTGGAAGAGGTGGAATTTCTGATGATGCTGTTTGAGCGGGTGATCCGTCAGGAAATTGATGAACTGATCTCGGAAGATGTGCGAATTAAATTTGTGGGTAATCTAACTTCCTTGCCAGGGACGTTGCAAACGGAAATCTACCGCTCCATGAATCTGACGCAGCACAACCAGGGCATCCAGTTTACAGTTGCAACCAACTATGGTGGACGGCAGGAAATCATTCAAGTCTGCCGGGAGATTGCGACCAAGGTGCAGCAGGGGAAGCTCCAGCCTGAAGATATCAACGAGGCGCTGTTTGAGCAGCATCTATATACGGTAGGCACCTGTCATCCTGACCTGATGATTCGCACCAGCGGTGAAATGCGGGTGAGTAATTTTCTGCTCTGGCAGATCGCCTATTCGGAACTTTATGTCAGTGATACCCTGTGGCCTGATTTCGATCGGGCTGAATTTCACCGGGCGCTCTGTGCCTATCAGCAGCGCGATCGGCGATTTGGCAAAGTCAATTAATCCTATCGATTCAAATGACTTGGACAGACGTTACATGTAACCTCTGTACGGGGGGCAGGCAGGGCCTCTAAGGTCCGGCAAAAATAGCGGCTTCAATGTCTTGCCGACTGAGGGAGTATTTGAAAGCTCGATGGATATCCTGGCCAGATTCTCCAGCCTTGAGATAGCAGACCGTAACCTGATCGATGTCGAGGCACAGTTCTGCCTGCCAGCGAGATCGATCGACGTGCCAGCAGTGGCGTTGTTCACTGTCCTGCTGGCAGCCTTGTTGAGTCAGCCACGCTTCAATTTTAGGTAGGGCATGACTGTAGAGCGGGGTGTCTGCTGGAGGGAGAGTCATAGCTTAGATCGGGGTGAAGTTAAGGGGTCTATGAACTGGATTCCATCTGAGGGACTGATGGATCGGCTGTTGGAAAACTCTCCGGCGTTGCAGGCAGGTTAACCACTTCTTGGGGGAGGGGAGGGGGTGATGGTTCAGGAATCCGAGGATGAAAAACCTTGGGCTTTTCCAGGGGTTCCAGGGGGGCAAACAGAAATGGAGGAATGGTCAGATCAGAGGGTTCGACCTCTTCCACCTGGGCAGGTTGACTGTCATTGAGAGCCTGGATGGGATTGAAAACCATCTCACCCCGGGTCAGGCCGATCGTAATAGCCAGGACCAGGCAACCCACAAAAGTCAGGCCCAGAATAAAAAGGGCAAACATTTCTCCAGGGGAGAGGGGGCGTTCACTGGGATCCAGGTAAGCAGAACGGGCCTCGGAAATCCGTGATGGCCCTGCAGGACGGACGGAAGGGGGAGAGGGCACAGCCGGGGATGACAGGGGCACAGGTGGACTGAAACCCTGTTTTCGATCGTAGGCTAATCTGCGAGCTGGATTGTTCAGCGTGCCATAGGCTTCGTTCAATTTCTGGAACTGTTCTGTAGCAACTGCTGCTGGAAGCCGGGTGGTGTCTGGATGGTAAAGCCGACTCAGTTTGCGATAAGCCTGCCGAATCTCCTCCTCTGATGCCTTTGGCTGCAGGCCCAGAATGGTGTAGTAATGATCAGCCGCCTGTTGCTGATTTCGCTTGGCTGCAGCATCTTCCGATGAAGTCACGTTTCAGTTACTCAACCTTTCAAGTTCTCAATATTTTAACCAGCTTCCTGGAGGATCGGAATCTCTCCGATTGATCTGGGGGACGCGACAGGCCAGACCGTCAATACCAGCCAGCACTAACCAAGTCACCATCGTAATCCGTACATCGAACAGCGTAACATCCACCAGGCTGAATAGGGTACAGCCGATGAAAGTGACCAGAAAACTGAAATAGAGCAATCGATCGGCCTGGGTTTTGGCAGGACCATCGGGCTGCCCTGGCCAGTGCAACAGGTGCCCAACACCCTGGCAGAAAACCCAACCGACTACAGTCAGCAACAGCAGGGTGGTGGGGATGCCTGCCTCAGCAGTGAGCATGAGAAACAGGTTATGGGGATGGCCCAGCCAGACACCGGTCTGAGCCTGGTAAAGGTCTGGAAAGCTCCGGAGTCCCCAGCCAGTCCAGGGGCGTTGTTCAGTCATCCACCAGGCAAACTGCCATTGGGTTTCCCGATGCAGGGCTGTGCTCTGGTTGGGATATAAATCACCGGACAGTCTGGCCCAGATGAAGGCAGGAACCACAATCCGGAGCCACTGCCCCAGGGGATTAGGAGCCCAAACGGCTCCCAGGACACAGCCTGCGATCGCCATCACCCCAGCAACGAGCCAGCGCCAGCCCTGGTAAAGTGCGAAAGCGAGGCTAATCAGGAATGCGATCACCCAAGCATTACGAGATTGGGTCAAGACGATGGCCAGGGCAACAGTGCCCAGGAAGGACAGGAGGAGCAGCGATCGGGGGGAGCGCAAAGCGGCTTGAATGTTGGCTCGGGTGAGCTTGGGTTCTCCATGGGCGATCGGTGGGTTGTGCCAGGTTTCCAACCAGAGGCCCAATCCCAGGCCAAAAACAATCACCAGGAAACTGGCCAGAAAGTTGGCATAGGAAAAGATAGAAGACATGCGGCCCGGTGGATTCCCACCCGCATCAATTAACAAGTCCACCACGATCCAGAGCAAACGGGGGTGGCCAGCCCAACCCCAAAAAAGTTGACCAAACCCCACCAGGACGACGGGTACGGCGCTCAAGAGGACTAATCGGGAAAATTGGCGGAGTTGGGCGGGGGTCTGCAAGAGGTGACTCCCGGCGACAAAAATGATGAAACCGGGGAAAAAGTTGTACAGCCCCAAGAAGGCTGTGGGTGGGTCTTCAGCCCAAAAACTGATCAGGATCGTCCAGAGTATGAGGCCACTGATGCCCCAGGTGACTGGACGACGGAGAAACAATCGATACTCCCTGGGCCAGAGGGAAATTGCCGTCATCAAGATCGACATCCCACCCAGGAGGGGACTAATGGGTAGGAGTAGTAGACTGATCTGGACAACGACCCATTGTCTCTGGAGAGAAGGATCGGGATGGGGTTGAAGCAGATTTAGGGGATTCAAGGGTAGTCTAAACCGGCTCAAAACATTCGGCTCGGATTAATCGGATCTGGGCCAGGGCAAAGACGGTGGGGATAATTCTGCCATAGTTGGTTGAGATGGCTCGCCAGCCCAGATCGGCAAAGAACCAGGCCCAGAGGGCAGGCCCTAAAAAGGCGAAAACAGTGCGGGCGGCCCCGTACCGGGCTGCTGTGATGGTCATGCCCCGACGAGCCATCTGCAATGTCAGATGGTTGCTGAGCTGCGCTGCGGCGACCGCGCCTCCTTCCAGAACCGCTTGGCGGGCGATTTGATAGCTGGCAAAGTGGAGAGCAAACTGGCGGGCAATATGATGGAGGACCAGGGGGCGCAGAACAGTGCTGATCGTCAGGATGCTCCCCCCTCGCAGGAGGAGACCGATCGGATCCTGGCGCATGGGTAGGGGGAGCTGCTCAGCCAGGTTGGATTTGGCCAGCGATCGTTGCACCTGAGCCGTGAGCTGCCCCCGTTCAGATTTAGGCAGGTGTTTCCAGGCTCGTTCCAACAGGTGCAGAAAGACTTCCGCTTCCAGATCGGTGGTGGAGCAACTGGCGGAGTAGGGAATTCTCAAATAACGGCAGATTCGAATCAGGATTTGGCGATAACTGACCTGCCCGGTGCGTCGGCGCAGAACGGTCATGCCATCTGCTGCCAGAAAGCGAACCCGTCGTTCCAGGGTATCTAACCAATCGTCTCGATCGCGGCTCTGAATATCGATCGGGTCAGGTGCATAGAGATAGTCGATGGGGTTGAACTTGGGGCGAAACAAGATGTCGGTCAGATCTCTCAATTCATCTTCTGTTGCCAGTTCAAGCGCCAATCTCAGCTCATCCGCCATAGATTTCTCCAGTCCTGCAGGGTACAGCCAATTGACAACTATTCTACAGGTTTGGATCGGTTTGATGTAGTTGGATTATCGACCATTCATTAATCTGTAAGCCCCCCCACTAGGATCGCTCTGACATTGACTGAGAACGATATTACTTTGGAGAATCTGATCCAGGGCAGGCTGCTTGCTGGCCTGCCGCGTTTCACATAAAACGGTCAATACCACTGCTTCGGTATGATCATCAGTCGCCACAAAACCCAGAGCGACCCCACCCGCATAAGACCGTAAATTGGCATTAAGAGAAACGCTTTGGTTATTAATTGTCAGTGTGGCATTGTTGCCAATAATACCTTCAACGGGACTAATAGAATATCGATAGTGAACGGTTTGAGTCTGAATCCCCAGCCCCAGATCTGACAGTGTTGCGGCAAAGATTTCATTCTCAATCATGTAAGCTGTTTGAGCTCGATTCATAGAACCAATATTTTGTTTGGCTTCCGCCTGTCTGGCCTTTGTAGCTTGATTCAAAAAAGAGGGGAGAGCGATCGCAGCAAGAATACCAATGATAATAATAACGACCAGTAACTCGATTAAGGTAAAGCCTTTTTCCCTGCTACACTTCTGGGCAAAATGCTGAAGGAATTTTGCCTTGAATTCAGTCTTCATTAGAGGAGTTCCTCATGCAGATTAAACCAGAATTAACTGAGATGATTGAGCTATTAAAGGCTTAATTTTGTGACTAATCCCAAAAATAATTGAGATTCAATTGATGGTTTTAATAATTAAAATGAAAGGGCAATTTTATGCCGACTTGGATTCTATAAGTGCTATTGCAATCTGTGTTTTGATATAAGTGAATTTACGGACAGATTAAAAAAGAGGTCCAATTACTAATGCATGGGTTATCGCCATCAACCGGAAATCTGCAGATGAAATGTTGGCGATAGCCTGAAGGGAGCATCCCGGTTTTGCAAGTTTGCCTACCCAAGGGGAACCCACCCCGGCCCTGCGGGCCACCCCTCCCAAGAGGGGAACCCACCCCGGCCCTGCGGGCCACCCCTCCCAAGAGGGGAACCCACGCGAGTCTGCTTCTGGCTAGGTTAATGGTGGTTGTAGGCCTTAACAGGCAAACCTGCTTTACGATCGAGATACCCTTTCAAACCGATACAACCCATGGTGATTGAATGGCTCCGAATCCAGGTTCCGCCCGAGGAGCGGGAACAGTATATCCAGGCAGACGCGGAAATCTGGACCCCCTTTCTGGCGGCCCAGCCGGGATTTCTGAATAAAGAAGTTTGGATTGCCCCCGATCGACCCGATCAGGTGATGATGGTGATTCGCTGGGCTTCTATGGACCTGTGGCAGTCAATTCCCAGGGAACAACTGCAGGCTATTGACCTGCGGTTTACCGCAGCCTTAGGCCGTACTTATGACATTGTTGAGTCGATCGCTTATCAGGTGCGCAAATTTTCCTAGCCATGGCTGAATGTCCCTACTGTCACCAACGGGTTGATACCCAGGCCGTGGTTTGTCCCTCCTGCCGCAAACCCCTCAAAGCCTATGGCCATCCGGGTATTCCCCTGCATCGGGCGCAAGGAGACGCTTCTCTCTGTCAGACCTGCGCCTACCATGCCGACGATACCTGCACCTTTCCCCAGCGGCCTTTAGCCAGGGACTGTACCCTCTACGTGGATGTCAATCAGCCCCAGCCCCAGCCACCGGTCTATCGGCTGTCCCCGACTCAGGCTGCGATCGGCTGGATACAGCGGCATCTGGTTTGGGTAGTTCTGGTGGCCCTGATTGGACTGAGCCTCGCCCTGGCCCTGGCGAATAGCAAGCGCTGAAATGGCCTCAAGAAGATATCAGTAATAACCCTGATAGGCGGTGGATTTATAATCTGCTTGTAGGAATTCAGCATCCCCAATGGCACTCCAGCTTCCCGGTTCAACCCGATGTTCTGCTTCCCTGCTAATCCTGTTGCTGGGCCTCAGTCCCGCCCTTTCCGGTGCCGTCCTGACAGACCGGAGTCCCCTTGCATCGCCTCTGCAACTGGCCCAGGCTACCGACCCCCGCAAGGTCGAGGCCGATCGCCTGTTTCAGCAGGGAATTGAGCAGTACAAGATCAGTCAGTTTGAAGCAGCGCTACAGTCCTGGCAACAAGCCCTCAAGCTCTACCAGGAACTCAAAGACCGACTGGGGGAGGGACTAGCCCTGGGCAATCTGGGAAATGCTTACGATGCTCTGGGGAATTATCCCAAAGCGATCGAGTATCACCAACAGAGTTTAGCCATCAAACGGGAAATCAAAGACCGACTCGGCGAGGTGAATGCCTTAGGCAATCTGGGAATTGCTTACGATGCTCTGGGGAATTATCCCAAAGCGATCGAGCTTCAGGAACAGAGTTTAGCCATTGCCCGGGAAATCAAAGACCGACTCGGCGAGGAGGCTGCCCTCGGCAATCTGGGAATTGCTTACTGGTCTCTGGGGAATTATCCCAAAGCGATCGAGCTGCAGGAACAGCGTTTAGCCATTGCCCGGGAAATCAAAGACCGGCGGGGGGAGGGGCAATCCCTCGGCAATCTGGGCCTTGCTTACTTGTCTCTCGGCAATTATCCCAAAGCGATCGAGGTCCAGGAACAGAGTTTAGCCATTGCCCGGGAACTCAAATACCGACGCGGCGAGGGGGCTGCCCTCGACAATCTGGGCAATGCTTACTGGTCTCTGGGGAATTATCCCAAGGCGATCGAGTATCATCAACAGAGTTTAGCCATTCTCAGGGCAATCAAAGACCGACTCGGCGAGGTGAATGTCTTAGGCAGTCTGGGACTTGTTTACTTGTCTCTGGGCAATTATCCCAAAGCTATTGAGCTTCAGGAACAGAGTTTAGCCATTGCCCGGGAAATCAAAGACCGGCTGGGGGAGGGGAATGCCTTAGGCAATCTGGGAAATGCACGATTTAATGCTGGCCAACTCCCCCAGGCAGAACAGGACCTCTTTGCTGCCATTAGTGTCTATGAATCTCTACGAGAAAATCTAAAAGATAGCGATAAAGTTTCCATTGCCGATACCCAGTTCCGGGCTTACAACAATCTACAACGAGTGCTGATAGCCCAGAACAAGGTAGAACCGGCCCTGGAGATTGCCGAACGGGGACGGGCCAGGGCTTTCGCGGAATTGCTGGCAAAACGCACCCAGGAGAAAGAGACTCTCGCGATTCAGCCCATCCAGATCGCCGCCATCAAACAGGTGGCCAGGGAGCGAAAGGCAACCCTGGTGGAGTATGCCAATATCTATGATGAGCAAGGCGAGTGGCTCTTTATCTGGGTGGTGAAACCCACTGGAGAGGTGGCTTTCCGTCAGGTGGACCTCAAACCCCTGCAACAGCAGAAAACTTCCCTGACCAATCTGGTGGCGGCGGCCCGCTGCCTGGGGGCGATCGGCTGTGAGGAGTCTGTCCTCTCCAGGGGCAGTCAACCCGTGACCTTTAATCTGGCCCAGGGCGATCGCCAGTTTGGCCAAGCACCGGTCACCACAATTAGGAACGAATACCTGCAACAGTTGCACAAGCTCCTGATTGACCCGATCGCCGACCTGCTGCCCAAAAATCCGAACGAACGGATCATCTTCGTGCCCCAGGGTTCCCTGTTTCTGCTGCCCTTTGCCGCCCTGCAGGATGACCAGGGACAGTACTTAATCGACCACCACACGATCGGGATTGCGCCTTCGATTCAGGTGTTGCAGTTGACTCGCCAGCAGCGATCGGCCAGTCGGACYGGAGAGATTCTACTGGTGGGCAATCCCACCATGCCCAGGGTGATCTTCAAAATTGGGGAGCCRSCCAAACCCCTCACCGCCCTTGCGGGAGCTGAGCAGGAAGCCAGGGCCATTTCCCAAYTGCTCMAAGTGCCCGCTTTGATTGGGCCACAGGCGACCAAAGTGGCAGTGCTCAAACTCATGCCTAAGGCCCGGATCATCCATCTCGCTACCCATGGCATCCTGGATGACATCGGCAGTGGGGGAGTCCCAGGGGCGATCGCCCTGGGTCCGAGCAGTTCCCAGCCCAATGATGGKTTGCTCACCGCCAATGAGYTGCTGGACCTGAAACTGAAGGCGGAATTGGTGGTGTTGAGTGCCTGTGATACCGGCAAGGGCAAGATTACCGGGGATGGTGTGATTGGATTGTCTCGATCGCTGATCACAGCGGGTGTGCCCAGCGTCATCGTCTCCCTCTGGAAGGTGCCAGATGCCCCGACGGCTGAGTTGATGACGGATTTCTATCGCTATTTGAATCAGGGAAAAGATAAGGCGACGGCCCTGCGACAGGCGATGCTGGATACGAAACAGAAGTATCCCGACCCGATCGCCTGGGCACCGTTCGAGTTGATTGGAGAGGCAGAGTGAACCGCCGCCAGTCTAAATCCTGAAGCCTTCCCTGGGTTGCGATCGCCTACCGYTCCTGCCCTGCTAACCATGCCTCCAGGTGAGAGAGATGGGTGAAGTCTAACAGGGCTTCTCCTAAGGCTTCTAGCTGGGCCACGGATAATCCCTCAATCTGCCCTCGGCTGGCCTCTGGCAACTCTCCCAGACGGCGGTGCAGCAGACGGAGGATCAGCGATCGGGCCTCTTCCTGGCGACCCTGTTGGATGCCCCCCTCGAAGCCAATCTCTTCAACACTGATGTCGAATTAGACTCAGTTTCCATTGCTGACGCTCAGTTGCATCCCGTTCCGTCTCCATGGCTGGGAACTGGGATTAAGAATTGTGGATCATCCCAGCAGATCAGCCGCCCCTGGTTGTAGGACAGAAGCTGTAGGGATCTGGGGGTTGAGGAGGAGAGCATGAAATTCAGAAGCAGAATCGTCAGGGTGGGTCTGTGTTTTCTGTTGGGATTAGGACTGGTGTTTGGGATCGCCAGTTGCACCAATGTGATCAAATTGGCTGGCAAGGAACCTTTGCCAGTGGTGTCCTCCCTACCCAATCCCAAGCTGCCCGATTGGATTGAGCAGATCAGTCCCCTGGAAGAAGCCGAACCGGGAGCCCAGATTCGCATCCGATTTAAGGAAGCTCTGATTCCAGTGGAAGCGATCGACAGCCCCGATCAACAGCAACTGTTGAAGAAATTTGAGGTAATTCCCCCACTACCGGGTCAATTTCGCTTTCTGACCCCCCGCATGGTTGGCTTTCAGGCAGAGCAGGCCCTGCCCAAAGCAACCCGGTTTCGAGTCACCCTGAAACAGGGCCTGAAGGATTTGAAAGGACACCAGCTCACAGAAGACCTGCCCTGGACCTTCAATACCGAAGCCATCAAGCTGACGAATCTACCTACCGTCGGGCCGGAAGATAGCCCGATCGATATCAAGACGACCCTGGCTGTGACCTCTAATGTGGAACTGGATCTGGCTTCTCTGCAGCAATCCCTGCGGTTGATCCCGGCTGGTGCCCAGCAGTCAGCGGAAAAGGGGATTCCCTGTAAGGTAACGCTGAAGCAGGTCGATGAAACGGCCCCATCCTCCAATCCATCCCCTCAAGAGGTCTTCGATCCCTCCCTGCGTGTCTGGGATTATGTGCTCACACCCCAGCAAACCCTGGCCAAAGACACCCGTTACCGCGTGACGTTTGCGCCTGGTTTGCGGGCCACCCGGGGTAATCTACCCAGCGACAAACCTTTTGCCAGCGAAGTCAAAACCTATGCCCCTTTAGCTTTTCAAAAGATCGAGTATGAAGGAGAAGGGGGCTCCGCTGGGCGGTTTGTCAAAGGTTGGGCTGACTTGCGCTTCAATAACGTTGTAGACCCGGAGTCCGTCCAGCAGAACCTTAAAATTACGCCTGCACCGAAGGCAGACCTGCCGGTAGCGCGAGCCTATGAGCGCAGTTTTACCATCAATCTCAATCCTTGGGCTCTGGAACCCAAGACCACGTATACCGTCACGATCGAAGCGGGACTCAAAGACGAATTCGGCCAGACTCTCGGTAAACCAGTGACCGTTCAGTACGAAACTGGGGATCTGGCTGCTGATATCTGGGCTCCCTCCGGTCTCAACATTTTCCCAACAGGCAAGGATTTGCGCCTAGATCTTTCGACGGTCAATCTTCCCCAGGCGATGTACAAAGCCGCCTATCGGGTGGTGAATCCCACCGATCTGGTCTATGCGGATTCTGCCCTGCCGGAGGAGGAGCGGGTGAATCTCCTGCCGTTCCCCACGGCCTGGAAATCCTACAAACTCAACGGGCAAAAACAAAATCAGCCCCTCACCACCAATGTTCCCTTACGCCAGCAACTGGGTGGGGAGACGGGCATGCTGGCCTATGGCTTCCAGGCTCGTACCAGCCAATATGTCGAAGATGGGAAGACCCGATGGCGCGAACCTGCCGTCTATGGGCTGGTGCAGTTGACGAATCTGGGAGTCTTCGCCCAGTGGTTTCCAGAGTCGGGGCTGGTGCGATCGCACCATCTTTCCGATGGTTCCCCTGTGGTTGGGGCCGTAGTAGAGATCTACAAGTCCAGAGTCGGGGAGAAAACCCGCTCGGAGGTCAGTCCCTGTGCCACGGGTAAAACCGATACAACGGGGACTCTGGCCCTCGATCGCACTGCCCTGCAACAATGCATCCAGCAAACTGGTGGGAACCAGGTCTTTAAGGCTGGTCCCGAACTGCTGGTGGTTGTGCGGGAACAGCAAGACTGGGCCTTTACCCGCACCAGTGAGTATGGTGGGGCCTATGGTTTTGGGGTGGATGCAGATTGGGAGCCGGATCAGCCCCTCTCCAGGGGCACAATCTTTTCCGATCGGCAACTCTATCAACCGGGGGAGAAAGCCTGGTTTACGGGGGTTGCCTACTATCTGCAACGGGGGGAACTGAAGCAGGACCAGAAAGCCCGCTATGCCCTCACCCTGCAATTGCCCGATGGTCAGAAGACGGACCTGGGAAGCCAGACCACAAACGAATATGGCACCTTTGCACTGGAACTGCCTCTGCAGGGCGATCAACCCCTGGGCTATTACACCCTGACAGCCAAAGGGGAAAATGGCCTGGAAATCTCCGGTGAGTTCCGGGTGGCTGAGTTTAAGCCCCCTAACTTCAAGGTTGATCTCAATCTGGATCGGGAGTTTGCCACTCCTGGACAGATGGTAGAAGCTAAGGCTCAAAGCAGTTATCTATTTGGGGCTCCGGTTGATTCAGGCAAAGCTCAGTTCAATGTCACTCGCCGCCAAACGTCTCTGATACCAAAAGGTTGGGAGGACTTCTCCTTTGGGCGTCAGTGGTTCTGGCCAGAGGAAAGCCCAGAAGTAAACGGGGATGTGCTCCAGAAAAATGTGGCTCTGAGTAGTACGGGTGCAGGCAATCAGACGGTTATGGTGGGCAAAGATCTGCCCTACCCCATGACCTATCAAGTGGATGTGCAGGTGGCGGATGTCTCGAATCTGTCGGTCTCAAACTCAAAATCCTTCATTGCCCTGCCCGACAATAGGCTGATTGGCCTGCAAAGTGATTTTGTTGCAGAGGCTGGAAAACCCTTTTCCGTTCAGGTGATTGTCACCGATCCCACGGGCAACGTACAGGAGGGGGAATCCATCCAGTTAGAACTGCAACTGATGAAGTACAGCAGCATTGCCCGGGTGGAAGAAGGCAGCCGCACGGCGCAAAACCAGGTGCAGTATCAGACCGTGGGGCAAGCAGAGATCCGCTCCGGCAATACTCCCCAGACTGTTTCTTTAACTCCCACCGAATCTGGCTCTTACCGGCTTCGAGCCAATCTGGCTGGGGCCAAAGGGGAGAATACAGCCACGGATCTGCAGATCTGGGCAACGGGAGCCAATACGGTCAATTGGGGCAACCGCTACCGCAACGATCGGCTGGAGGTGAAACTGGACAAGAAAACCTACCAAGTGGGTGAGACGGCAACAGCCCTGATCCAGTCTCCCTATCCAGCCGGGGATCTGTACTTCGCTGTGATTCGCCATGGCCAAATTTACCAGACAGTAACAAAGGTCCAGGGTGGGGCTCCCCAGGTGAAATTCCTGGTGACGCCAGAGATGCTGCCTAATGCAGCGGTGCAGGCAGTGCTGGTGCGCCAGGGCGATCCCCTGCCCCAGTTGGAGCCAGGGAGTCTGGAGAATCTGGTCAAGATTGGCTTTGCACCTTTCTCCATTGAGACGGAAGCACAATACCTGAAAGTCCAGGCCACACCGGCCCGGGCTGAGCTGGAACCTGCTGGGGAACAAACCCTGAAGCTGGAGTTAAAAACAGCCCAGGACAAACCCGTGAAGGGACAGGTTACGGTCATGGTAGTGAATGAGGCCATCCTGCAATTGACGGGCTACCGGCCACCGGATCTGGTGAAGACCGTTTATGCGGAGCAACCGATCTCCATGCGGTTTGCAGATAATCGCCCGAATGTGATTTTGGAGCCCCAGGCATCCCCGATCGAGAAAGGCTGGGGCTACGGCGGGGGTGAGTCAACGGGAGCCGCTGGAACCAGAGTCCGCAAGAAATTTCAACCTTTGGCCTACTACAAAGCAGTAGAGACGGATGCAGCGGGTCAGGCTGAGGTGACCTTTACCCTACCGGACGATCTGACCACCTGGCGAGTGCTGGCTGTTGCAACCACGATCGATCGACGATTTGGCAACGGGGAAGCGACCTTCCTTACCACCCAGCCTCTGTTGACGAATCCGATCCTGCCCCAGTTTGCTCGACCGGGCGATCGTCTCCTGGGTGGGCTCTCGGTCACCAACACCACGGGCCAGACGGGCAGTCTCTCGATGACGGGAACGGCAACAGGGCCAGTTCAGTTTGAACAGAATAACCAGCCCGTTTCCACCCAAAGTCTGCAAACTCCGGTGGAATCAGGAACTAAGGCTTACCGGTTCCCGATGACGGTGATAACTACTGGGAAAGCCCAGGTTCAGTTCTCGACCCAACTAGGATCAGGGGCCAGTGACGCTTTTGAGGTACCTCTGGAGGTCCGTGAGTTGGAGGTCACGGAACAGGCCGTGGCAACGGGGGTGACGGAGAATCAGGTGCGGGTGCCCCTGAACCTGGAGAACAACGTCGTGCCGACAGCAGGGGGATTGGAGGTAAACTTGGCCAGTTCCCTGATGCCCCAACTCACAGCTCCGGCCCGTCAGAGCCTGGATGAGGAGCAGCTCCCCTTCCTGGAACCGATCGCCAGCCAACTGTCCATTGCAGCCAATCTGCAACGCCTCTCGAAGCAGTATGGGCAGACTTTTGCCACCTTCAATCCAACCCAGCAGGCGGCTCAGTCCCTCGAACGCCTGCGCAAACTGCAAAAACCGGATGGCGGATTTGCAGCCTGGCCCGGTCTAGAGAAGGCCGATCCCTTCATCACTCCCTATGCAGCGGAGGCGATCGCCCAGGCCCGTGCTGCCGGTCTAACTGTGGAAGAAGGGTTGGTAAAACGGACAACCAGTTATCTGAAGGCAATCCTGGCCAATCCTGGCCAATTTGAATATTGCAAAGAATCCCTTTGTCGCCATCAGATGCGGTTGCGTTCTCTGATGGCTCTGGCGGCATTGGGCGATCGGCGCACAGAGTTTCTGGCAGAAATTGTACCCCAGGCCCGGGAGTACGATCAGGTCACCCAGATCAAACTGGCCCGCTATCTGGCTCAGTTTCCAGACTGGCAGGCCGAGGCCCAGACCCTGAGCAACCAGATCCAGGAGACTATTTCGGAAACAGGCCGGAGTGCGGCGGTGAATCTACCGCCAACCTGGCGCTGGTTGTCTTCTCCTACCGCAGCTCAGGCCCAGGCGTTGCGCCTGTTCATTGCCCAGCCAGGGAAGCCAGAGGTGGTCGATCGCCTGCTCCAGGGGCTACTCAATTTGCGCCGCGAGGGCACCTGGGCAACGACCTACGACAATGCCGCAGCCCTGACGGCCCTGGTGGAGTATGGGCAGTTACAGCCCACCCCTCCAGATTTCAAAGCCACGGTCCAACTGGCAGGGCAGCAACTGGCTGCGACTCAGTTCCAGGGCTACCGCAATCCCAGCCTGGCGGTGACGGTACCCATGGCCCAGTTGCCCAAAGGAAAGCAGGAAGTGGTGATCCAGAAATCGGGCCAGGGTAAACTGCATTACCTGGTGGCCTACCGCTATCGGCTCCAGGGTCATCAACCGGGCAAGTTGAATGGACTGCGAGTTAGCCGAGAGTTGCGTCCTGCGGGCGAAACCCAGGTGCTGCGTCGGCTGGGATTGTATGCGCCGGATCAACCCCTGAAAGTAGAACCAGGTCAGATCTTCGATGTGGGGCTGGAAATTATTACCGATCATCCCGTAGACCATGTGGTGATCACCGATCCACTCCCCGCAGGCTTTGAAGCAGTGGATAGCAGCTTCCAGACGGCTCCAGCCTACCTGCAGGCTCAAAGTGATAGCTGGAAACTGGGCTACCAGACGATCTACCGCGATCGGGTGGTCGCTTTTGGCGATCGTCTGGAGCCGGGCGTTTACCAGATGCATTACCTGGTGCGTTCTGTCACACCGGGGCAGTTCCTCTGGCCAGGGGCCGAAGCACATCTGCAATATGCCCCTGAGGAGTTCGGGCGATCGGCCTCCTCCATGCTGGAGATCAGCGATCGGTCCTAGCCCCATTTAAAAACCCGGTTTCCCAACCAGAAACCGGGTCACGATGACAGTAATTCTGCATAGCGGTGAACGTGAGCTCTACAGATCCTGAACTGCTTGAAGCAGTCCAGGATCTGGTTGATTCACTTTGCCTTCTGACGGATCGGAGTGCCGCAGGGATAGGTGGCTACAGGCTGTTGTAGAGCACTCCCGACCAGTACTGGGACTTTCTCCTCAGCAGCTTTCACCCCGGCTCGTTCAGATTGTGCCGCTTTGGCTGCCAGGTAATCGGCCTGCAGTTTGGCGGTAATTTCCGGACGCCGATCGTAGAGCCGCTTCAAAGGCCGGGGCTGACACTGGTTGATCACGTAAGCAGTCAGGATGGGCAGGGCGATGGTGCTGTCGGTGTAACAGACGACCGTATTGGGCAACTCATCTGGGTCCACCTTGCCCCAGCTCACCGCTTCAGTCGGGGTAGCCCCAGACAAGCCCCCTGTATCAGGACGGGCATCTGTGATCTGGACGAAGAAATCATGCCCCCGCTCTTCCAATCCCAGGACTTCATGGAGTTGGGGCTGGGTTTGCAGCAAGAAGTTCTTGGGACTGCCCCCCCCAATAATCAGGGCAGCGCTTTTGCCCTCTACCCCAGGAATGCCAGATTCACGGGCCGCATAGGCGATCGCAGCTGTTTCATTCACATCCAGAGAGGGATCGATCACCAGTTTGGACCCTTCCAGCGCGATCGCAGCAACGTTCATCCCAATCGAACTGTCCCCAGGGGATGACGTGTAAATCGGGACTCCACACTCATAAGCAGTGGCCAACAGACAGGAGTGCTGGATCCCCAACTGCTTCTCCACCTCGTGCATATATTTGCCCAGCAGATAGTGGAATTCGGCAGTTCCCATGCGTTTCTGAAAGGGTTCGGCCCAGAGGATCTGGCGGATGAATGCATCGGTCTCCAGCAACACATCGTAATTGAAAATAATGTCGTAAATCCGGATACGCCCTTCCTGACGGAGTTTTACATCATCAAGAAAAGGTTGGCTGGCATATAGATCCAGACCCAATCCATAGTGGATGTCGTGGTAGAGGTTGGCTCCGGTGCTGATCATCCAGTCAATAAATCCGGCTCGCATCAACGGACTCAGAACAGAAACTCCAAAACCAGCAGGGGTCATAGCACCAGACAAACTGACCCCCACCGTCACGCCCTCCTGCATCACTTCGCGACTCAGTAAGTGACAGATCTCCCGCAGCCGAGCTGAGTTGTAAGCCGTAAAGTACCCGTCAATCAGGTCTACAACGCTGATTTCAGAGGGCATGGGGGCGGGTGTGATTTTGTGGCTGAGCAATCTTGACATTGATATTCTCCAAAACGGTTCAGAAGCATAAAAACAGGGTGGAAATGAACACGAGATATCCTGAGCGATCAACCAGGGGATCTGGGATCGGGGTTTTGTCGAGGCAGTTCGCTCAAAATCTCCCTCTAGCAGGGGAATCCTGGCAAAAGAGATTGGGCACGGATGAAACCGTTGCCAAGACGATCGTCAGCATTAGCCCAAAGGATGCCTAACTCAGATATCAGTCAGCGGAAAAAGCAAACCAGTTCAGCTTTTCTCGCGCGAAAGAAAAAGCCCATCAAGGGACCATCATTCGGACCAGCGAATCTGCCTATTCAATTAAAAAATCTCCCACCTCAGGAGCTTGACCGACCGAGTTCACAATCCAACAGCGTTATGTAAGGGTTTAGATTCAAATGGCAACAGGGCCATCTTTGGAACAGAACCGTTAAAAACTGCTGTGGGCAATGAACCTACAGTTACAGGCCGGTCAGCTCATACTGGGCGCTTCACAGCTATCCGTCCAGGACAGTGCGGGGTCAGAGCGACGCTTGCGCTTTAATTTCATCTCCAGATACCACAAAGGCATCCAGGGGCATCCGGTCAAAGCAAAAACGTTCAAGGGCTTCCCATTCAACCTCAGACACCTTATCAATCAAAGTCTAACATTGATAGACCTTTTACGTTCAAAATTCACCAATTCTGCAAACCGCGAGCAGGTCATGGCCAATCAGGAGCGCAATCCTCTAGCGACCTGTCAGTTTAACCAGGCCAGCCCCACCGAAATATAGCCCCAGGACTGCACCGGCCAGAAGGCTTTGGGTCAGAGGATCAGTGGAAGGAGTGAGCACAGCCCCCAGAACGGCTGCCCCCAGAATGACCAAGCGCCAATTGGAGAACATTTGTTGGGATGACACAATCCCCAGAAAGCCAAGCAAAAACTGAATCACGGGGATCTGAAAGGCGAGGCCCACACTGAACAGCAGGAGCAAAACAAATTCAAAGTAGCGATCGATGGACCAGAGCTGTTCCACCACATCCGCCCCATAACTGATAAAAAAGTTCAGGGCTGCCGGGATCAAGACCAGGTAAGCAAAAACCAGCCCGACCAGGAACAGAATGCTGGATCCAAAGACGATCGGAGCCAAAATCCGTCGCTCCCGCCGGGTCAGTCCGGGCAAGACAAACTGGATGATCTGGTACAGCACAAAAGGACTGGCCAGGAGCAGGCCGCTATAGGCTGCCACCTTGACGGAGACAAAGAAAAATTCACCAGGGGAGAGTTGCAAAAATTTGACGCCCTGAGCTGGGGCTTCTAATAGCTGGACGATCGGGCGCACCGCCGCAAAACAACCCACTACTCCCACTGCAACAGCGATCAGGGCATAGAAAATGCGCCGTCTCAACTCTTCTAGATGGTCGAAGAGGGGCATCTCCAATTCATCAGGAATTTCATCGTCAGGCTGATCAGGACTGTCATCTACCTGAGCTTCAAAGTTGAGGTCTTCGGTTTCAGGGGATGGATTGACAGGATCGGGGTGTTCGGGGCTGGTTTCCAACTCAGTCGGAGCAGTCATGGGTCGGGGTTATGCAGGATCGTTGACTATTGTAACTGGGTGGAGGGAGGGATGAACCGCTGAAGCAGAGAGAACGGAGTGGGACTAGCGGTGAGTGGAATATTTGGTTAGCTTCTGAGCGGTCGCTGGATCATAAAGGCGGAGGTAGTTCCAGTAGTTGCCGAAGACAGATTTGACATAGTCGCGGGTTTCGTCGAAAGGAATGGCTTCGATAAATTCATCAGGATCATGCAATCCCTGTTTGGAGATCCAGTCGGCAACGTTGCCGGGACCGGCATTGTAGCTGGCTACGGCCAGAAGGGAGTTGTCCTGATATTCCCGATGGGTGTAGTCCAGGTACCAGGTGCCGAGATTGATGTTGTCGATCGGATCACTGAGCTTGTAGTTTTTGAGCCTGATTTTCCCAGCAACCCAATCGGCGGTGTCTGGCATCACCTGCATCAAGCCCGTAGCTCCAGCAGAGGAGCGAATGCCTTGCTCAAAGCGGGATTCCTGCCGGATCAGGGCCGTGACCAGCATGGGATTGAGGCCCCGTTCCTGGGACCAGGCCGCGATCGTATCTCGGTAGGGGAAGGGGTACAGCCCCTGCCAGTAGGCATAGTGTCGTTTCAGGGCTGCGTACTGCTCCTGTTCGTCTGGGCTTTCCCGATCGCTGAGGCTGGTCAGCATGTAAAGGCCATCCAGGTTGTCTCCGACGCCCAAGCGCATCAATCCATCCGTAAACTGCTCTGCTACAGTGGGTTGCTTGAAGCTCGTAAATTCGACTTGCCAGAGGGTCCAGGCGTCCCAATCCTGTCCCAGTTGGTACAACTCATTCAGCAGGGCAGAACCAGCAGGCAGTTTCGATCGAACAAAAGCCTGGCCCACAGAAGGGGCTAGCTGCCGCACGGTGGTAAAGTCGCCTACGTCCAGACCCAGTTGATTGGCCGCCCGCCATGCATAGTAAGACTCTGGATGGTGGGTCAGAACGTACTCGAATGCGGCTCTGGCCTCTTGCTGACGACCCAAATGCAAAGCCCACTTGCCAATCCAGAATCCAGCTTCTGCGGCGATCGGATGGCGAGGCGATTGATTAGTAATCGGTTGTGCCCACTTCCATGCCTCCAAATAATGACCTGCCTGGGCCTGCTTGCGAGCCTGCTCCCAGCGTAGCTCTGCCGTTGCTTTGGAGTTGGGATACTGGGTCAGAATCATCTGGCGGGCTTCAGAGGCAGATTTGCCACTATCGAGCTTGTCGAGCAGTTTAGATTTGGCCAGGAGCGCCTCTGCTGCCCGATCTGGGAATTGGTTGGTGACCTGATCCAGGTAGGGGAGCCCTGCTGCTGGAGTAGGGGTGAGCTTGGCCAGTCGCAGGAGGGCTGTCCCCGTCTCTGGGGCCATGGGAAACTGACGGATCTGCTGCTGATACAGGGTGGCCGCCTCTGTCGTTTTGCCACCCAGTTGCAGCCCCCGGGCAGCTCGATAGAGGTTCTTGGGGGTTGTGGGAGCCTGGGTATAGGCTAAACCAGCCTTGCCATATTCCACGTTTTCCCAGTAAGCAAAGGCCACCGCCTCCCAGTCCTCGGCAGTTAACCGCAGGGCATGCTGCTTCACCAGTCTGTCTGTAACCTGGACAATCCCTGGCGCGTAGAAGGCATGTTTGACTAGCAATAGCAGCAGTTGGGGCTGGTTGGGATTTTTGCGCAGACGAGCCCGAACAATTTCGATCGAGCGGGGATGGGCTGGAAACCGCTCGATCGCCTGATCCCAATATTTGGGCTCGGTGCGACCAAGGGCAAACAGGGCCTCGGTGACCACCGGAAGATCAGGATAGCGCTGGATCAGGACCTGCCAGCTTTCCCTTGCTTTGGCACGATCCCCCTTCAACTCATAGGCACGGGCCTGCTGCAGGACCACATAAGGCGCAATCTCAGGGTAGTCCTGATCCAGATTCTGGAGCAGGACCAGGGCCTGATCGGGTTGCCGTTGCTGCATCCAATCGCTAGCCAGCAGATAACGGGCTCGGTTGCGCGTGGGAGACACAGCCCCCTGGACCAGGGTGGTTAGTTGGGCTGCCCGTTGCTGGGGGGGCAGCAGGACCAAGGGTGCGATCGTCGGATCAAATTCATTGTTATCCGGCTGAACGGGATTAACCTGGCTCGGTTGAGTCTGGCCAAACTGTGGCCACGGGCCTGCCACCGACCCTAAACGGGTAGCGGAGAACAGCCCGCCCAGGAGGAGAGCACTCACTCCTGCTGCCGTGGCCAGATAGAGTTGTGCCTTCCGTTCCTTGATATATCGCTTCAGCATACCCCTGCCATCTAAAAAATCCCGATGGAATTCCTAGCAAATCTAGCATTTATTCCCAGGGGTGGAATAGCAGGTGACCGTAAGACAACATGAGCGTTCGGCTGTTGTTAGCGTTCCACTGCTATAAAAGACAAATGACCAATGACACATGGCAAACGGAAGCATGGAATTACGAGTAACAGATGTCTCACGATTAGCGTGGACAGGAGATTGTTTAGCGATCGGGCTGTTTGAAAATGGCATAGATCTGGCTGGCGACCTCGCAGACCTGGATCAGCAGTTAGCAGGAACCTTAAAAGAATTAATTGCAGATACAGAATTTAAAGGCAAAAGCGGTGACACAGCGATAACCCGAGTCGGTAGCGGCAGCCCCATTCGGAAGATCGCCCTGATTGGCCTGGGCAAAGCGGATGGGTTAAAACTGGACGGAGTCCGACGGGCTGCCAGTGCCAGTGCCCGTCTAGCCCGCAAAGAGAAGTGCAAAACTCTGGGCATCAGCCTTCCCCCCTGGCAGAACGATCCAGTCTTGACGACGCAAGCGATCGCAGAGGGGGTGGAACTAGCCTTACATCAGGACACCCGCTTCAAATCCGAACCGGATGAGAAAGCCAATTTACCCGAACAGGTGGAATTATTGGGCTATGGGGGGCAGGAGGCCGCCCTGCACCAGGCCAGTCAAATTTGTGCTGGGGTGATCCTGGCCCGGGAATTGGTGTCAGCCCCTCCGAATGTGGTCAATCCCCTGACTATGGCCGAAACGGCCCAGGCGATCGCGGCAGACCATGGCCTGAGCCTGGAAATCCTGGAACAGGAGGACTGCGAAAAGCTGGGGATGGGAGCCTTTCTGGGGGTGGCCAAAGCTTCCGATCTCCCACCCAAGTTTCTGCACCTGACGTACAAACCGGAGGGTACCCCCCGCCGGAAACTGGCGATCGTCGGCAAGGGGCTGACCTTCGATTCAGGGGGCCTGAACCTGAAGGTGGGGAACAGCAGCATTGAGATGATGAAAACGGATATGGGGGGAGCCGCCGCCACCCTCGGAGCCGCCAAAGTAATTGGCCTGCTGAAACCCGATGTGGAAGTTCACTTCATCAGTGCGGTGACTGAGAACATGGTCAGTGGGCGGGCCATGCGTCCAGGGGATATCCTGACGGCCTCTAACGGCAAGACCATCGAGGTGAACAATACGGATGCAGAGGGTCGCCTCACCCTGGCTGATGCCCTGGTTTTCACCGAGAAATTGGGAGTGGAGGCGATCGTCGATCTGGCAACCCTGACGGGAGCCTGTGTGGTGGCCCTGGGGGGAGATATTGCTGGATTATGGAGCCCAGACGACACGATCGCGGCCCAGTTGATGGCTGCTGCGGAACGATCGGGCGAGAAAATCTGGCGCATGCCCCTGGAAGAAAAGTACTTTGAGGGGATGAAATCCGTGGTGGCAGACATGAAAAATACCGGGTCTCGCGAAGGGGGAGCGATCACTGCAGCGCTGTTCCTGAAACAATTTGTCAAGGAAACCCCCTGGGCGCACCTGGATATTGCCGGTCCCGTCTGGGCTGACAAGGAGAATGGGTACAACAGTGTGGGAGCTACAGGCTACGGGGTGCGGCTGCTGGTGAACTGGGCCTTAGCCTGAGCCAGGTGTACTATTATAATCCTGCCATGGGGCCTTGACGCACTTGCATATCTAGTGGTTAAGTGGGGGATGTCTCGGCAGACATCCCCCATATTTGTTTGTGAAGTTGTTTAACAACACTTTTAAGAGATTACGAAAAAGCGGAATTGTACTATACACGGTGTGACTTCCCCAGGATTGCTGCATGGTTTCCCATCTCCAGGCTCCGGCTTACAGTTCTAGTCATTCTCCTTACCCGATCGAGGGTCTAGTGCAGGTCTTTACCTGTCCTCACCGGGGCTTTTTCACCAGTGTGATGGCCGAAGCCCTGCGCATTGCAGGTCAGGGAACCCCAGTCCTGGTGGTGCAGTTTCTCAAGGGTGGGATCAATCAGGGGATTGACCATCCGATGCGTTTGGGCCAGAACCTGGACTGGATCCGCTGTGATCTTCCCCGTTGTATCGACACACCCCAGTTGGAAGAAGGGGAGGCACAATCCCTGGAGTCTCTCTGGCAGTATACGCGCCAGGTCGTCTTTCAGGGGCAATATGAGCTGGTGGTTCTGGATGAGTTGAGTCTGGCGATTAACTTCGGCCTGATTTCCGAATCAGCCGTCCTATCCTTTTTGCGGGACCGTCCCGGCCATGTCGATGTAATTCTGACTGGGCCAGACATGCCCCGATCGTTGCTCGACATTGCCGACCAGATCACCGAGTTACGCCGCAGTCACCAACCCTAGGGAGAGAGGAATGATTAAGAACGATACCTGGATTACTCAGATGGCAGCTCAGGGAATGATTTCTCCTTTTGAGCCTAGCCTGGTGCGATCGATTCAGCCTGAGCCAGCAGGGTCTTCCCGTCCCGTAATCAGCTTTGGCCTCTCCTCCTACGGGTACGATATTCGCCTCTCGCCGTCAGAATTTCGCATTTTCCGTCACATCCCTGGCACGGTGGTTGATCCCAAAAACTTCAACCCGGATAACCTGGAGCCAACGCGCCTTTATACCGATGTCAATGGCAGTTATTTCATTCTGCCAGCCCATTCCTATGGCCTCGGGGTTGCTCTGGAGCGATTGGAGGTGCCAGATAATATCACAGTCGTCTGTATCGGTAAGTCTACCTATGCCCGTTGCGGCATCATTGCCAATCTCACTCCGGCTGAAGCGGCTTGGCGGGGCCACCTGACCCTGGAGTTTTCTAATTCCTCCAGTGCTGATTGCCGGATTTATGCGAATGAGGGGGTGGTGCAACTTCTGTTTTTGGAAGGGGAACCCTGTGAAGTCAGCTACGAAACTCGTCGCGGCAAATATCAAGATCAGCCGGAACTGGTGACCCTGGCCAGGGTGTAGCTTGCATCCCACAGGGTGGGCTCCTAAGGTGGGATGCACTCCTCGCGCCCAGGCTTCACTCCTCACGCCCAGGCTCTGCCTGGGTGCCCATAACCTCATCCAGCGTCACGTCCCAGCATCTGGTTCCCAGCCAGAGCATCTGGTTCCCAGCCAGAGTCTCTGGTTCCCAGCCAGAGTCTCTGGTTCCCAGCCAGAGTCTGGGAACCAGGGAGGGAGGAACCAGAGAGCCAGAGTCATCGTTCGTCTCCTCCCGCCCAGGCTTCACTCCTTGCGCCCAGGCTCTGCCTAGGTGCCCATAGCCTCATCCAGCGTCACGTCCCAGCATCTGGTTCCCAGCCAGAGTGAGCATCTGGTTCCCAGCCAGAGTCTCTGGTTCCCAGCCAGAGTCTCTGGTTCCCAGCCAGAGTCTGGGAACCAGGGAGGCCAGAGTCATCGTTCGTCTCCTCCCGCCCAGGCTTCACTCCTTGCGCCCAGGCTCTGCCTAGGTGCCCATACCTTTACTGCAATATCGTCACAGGTAATAGCCCCAGCTCACCCAGATAATTCCGATAGCTGGAATATCGCCAATGGGCTGGGTCATCCACATAGCCCCGTTTCACCGGATTGTTGTGAATATAGGCCAACTTTTGCCGGAGCATCTCCTCCGAGTTAATCATCTGGGGATGACTTCCCTCCTGCCAAACCTGATACCGCTGCCCCGTTTTATGAGCTAGTTTCGCCACTGCCAATCGTTTGAGCCAATAGCTTTGGGGATGATTTTGCTGTAACCAATCCACCAGCGATCGTGCTGTAAATGATTTGAAATTGCCGATCTCCTTCGATAAATTCTCAGCCGCAGCAATCAGGTGGAGGTGGTTTTCCATAATCACATAACTGTACAGTGTTAAGCGCTGGTGCTCTTGCAGGAACTGGAGCGAGTCCAGCACAATCTTAACGAGTTCGGGCTTGCTAAAAAGAGGCATCCACTCCACGATCGTGCAGGTCATAAAATGAGGTTGTGAACCAACGACTCGATAGCGCGATCGACCCATAGTTTTGTCCAGGCATTTGCTTTAAGAGTACCCATGCCCTTGTACCCAGGCTCCAGTCTCCTCCTCCTTGCGCCCAGGCTCTGCTTCACTCCTCTCACTCCTCGCGCCCAGGCTCTGCCTGGGTGCCCATGCCAGTCACCCATCGCATCTGGTTCCCAGACTCTGGCTGGGAACCAGGGATTGCCCACCCGCCAATGAAGGATCATGACAGCAGCACAACAGCCCGCTAAACCGGATGGCAAGGTGAAACTAGCCCTGGTGCGACAGAAGCAGCAGGTCCAGTTTTTTGTCGAGAGGTTGGGTGAACAGGTTGGCATCGAGATGATGCTGATTCCATCCGGCACCTTCCGGATGGGGTCGCCAGAGAATGAGCCGGATCGTAGCAAGGCTGAAGGGCCACAACATGAGGTGAGTGTTCCTGCCTTCTTTATGGGCAAGTATCCAGTCACACAGGTGCAGTGGCGATTTGTGGCGGCACTCTCCCAGGTGAATCGGGAACTTAAACCAGATCCGTCCAGATTTGAGGGAGATAACCGTCCGGTTGAACGAGTGTCCTGGTCCGATGCGGTGGAGTTTTGCGATCGACTTTCAGCCCATACCGGGCGAATTTATCGACTACCCAGTGAAGCCGAGTGGGAGTACGCCTGTCGGGCTGGAACCACAACCCCCTTCCACTTTGGTGAAACCATCACCACTGACCTGGCCAACTACCGAGGTACGGATGATAAGGGCTTGAACTGGTCAGGCTCCTATGGCCAGGGTCCCAAAGGTGAATATCGTCGAGAGACCACCCCTGTAGATTATTTTGGAATTGCCAATAGCTTTGGGCTGTGCGACATGCACGGTAATGTGTGGGAATGGTGCCAGGACTACTGGCATAACAGCTATGAGGGTGCGCCAGCAGATGGCACCGCTTGGTTGAGTAACGATAAAAGTGCAAGTCGAGTGAGACGCGGCGGTTCCTGGGACCTCATTCCGTGGTTTTGCCGTTCTGCCTATCGCGACCTCTATTCGCCCGTCGATCGCTACAACAATATCGGTTTTCGGGTTGTTTGTATTGCCCCGAGAACTCTGCTATAGCCCTTTGTCCCTTGTCCCAGGCAAAGCCTGGGTTGCCCTTTTGTCCTTGTAGGCGCGAAGCGCCCCCCCTGGTTGGGAACCAGACCGTGGTGTTCATGAAGATTCCAGCCACCCCCGATCGAGACTGGGAGGGATTACACAGCTGGTCTGATCTCCCTGGAAGACCTACTCCAGCGGTTGCAGAGCTGGGAAGCTCATCTGCTCCATGGAGACACCTACCAACTCCGCCACCAAATTTTTGAGCAGTGGCCCTTTACCACCCCCTCTGGTTGGCCCCCCCTGGTTCCCAGGCTGAGCCTGGGAACCAGACCCCTGGGAACCAGACCTGTGTTCAGCCTGGGAACCAGACCGTGGTGTTCATGAAGATTCCAGCCATCCCCGATCGAGACTGGGAATTCTAACGGTATCCTATGAAGTCGAGTGAGACGCGGCGGTTCCTGGCCCTACTATCCGAGGAATTGCCGTTCTGCCTATCGCGTCGACTATTCGCCCGACGATCGCAACGACTATATCGGTTTTCGGGTTGTTTGTATTGCCCCGAGAACTCTGCTATAGCCCTTTGTCCCTTGTCCCAGGCAAAGTCTGGGTTGCCCTTTGGGAACCAGACCTGTGTTCAGCCTGGGAACCAGACCGTGGTGTTCATGAAGATTCCAGCCACCCCCGATCGAGACTGGGAATTCTAACGGTATCCTATGAGTGGGACAGGTCGGCAAATGCGGCGGTTCCTGGAACAACAATCCGAGGAATTGCCGTTCTGCCTATCGCAACAACAATTCGCCCGACGATCGCAACGACTATATCGGTTTTCGGGTTGTTTGTATTGCCCCGAGGTCTCTTCTATATCAGAGCTGGCAGATGGGAGATCTGCCGGGAGTATCTTGAAGAGTTCAGACCTTCTCCAGTGATGCTTGCGGGCATCCGAAAATAAAACGGGGCTATCAGCTTGGTAAGTTCGCTGAAGAGTTGACTGGCCCCCCAATCTTCACTCATTGCTGAGCTAGCATGGCAGAACTGACCCTGCGAGAAGAGCGCAAACAGGCCCGCTACTTTACTGAAGCCCTGGCCGACATTGGCCTTGATATGATTCTGGTGCCCGGTGGCTCATTTATGATGGGGTCGCCAGAAGATGAGCCCGAACGTATAGATGATGAAGGCCCGCAGCATCTGGTGCAGGTTCCTCCCTTCTTTATGGGACGCTACCCGGTAACCCAGGCCCAATGGCGATTTGTGGCAGGGCTACCTACCGTAGAGCGGGAACTTGAACCGAATCCCTCATACTTTACAGAGGATAATCGCTCAGTGGAGGCAGGGGATAATCGTCCAGTGGAGCAGGTGTCTTGGTACGAGGCAGTGGAGTTTTGTGCCAGACTTTCGGCCCATACTCACCGTGAGTATCGCCTGCCCAGTGAAGCGGAGTGGGAATACGCCTGTCGATCCGGGACAACCACCCCCTTCTACTTTGGTTCGACTCTGACTACTGACTTAGCCAACTACAATGGCAACTATACCTACGATGACGGCCCTGAGGGCAAGTACCGGGAAGAGACCACCCCAGTAGACTTTTTTGAGTATGCCAATGGCTTTGGGCTGTGCGATATGCACGGCAATGTGTGGGAATGGTGCCAGGACCACTGGCATAACAGCTATGAGGGTGCGCCAACCGACGGCACGGCCTGGTTAAGTGAAAACAAAGATGCGAATCGAGTGATACGCGGCGGTTCCTGGGACAACGATCCGAGGCATTGCCGTTCTGCCTTTCGCTTCGACTATTCGCCCGACGTTCGCAGCAACGATATCGGTTTTCGGGTTGTTTGTATTGCCCCGAGAACTCTGCTGTAGCCCTTTGTCCCTCGCGCCCAGGCTCTGCCTGGGTGCCCATGCCACCTGCGCTCTGCCCAGGTGCACACAGCCTTCAGGCTCTGCCTGGGTGCCCATGCCACCTGTGCTCTGCCCGGGTGCACACAGCCTTTCTCACGCTAGGATCAATCTACTGGTTCTGATCAATCTCCCTCATGCTACCTGCCCTGACAGGCAGCATCGCAGTACTAAATAGGGCTTACTAAAAAAGTGTGAAATCTTTGATGGAAGGGGTATTCAGCGGGATCATGACCTGCTAAAGTGCAAGGAAAACCACTGAAAACGGCGAAAACCCTTGCACAAGCCTTATGTACCGTCGCCCTAGCCCTGGTCAACTGTCGTTTGAAAACTTCTACCTCCCGTTTGGGGGGAAACTGTCGGGAGAGAACCGTTGGGTTAAACTGAGCCAGTTGATTCCTTGGGAGGAGTTAGAAGCGCAATATGCTGGACAGTTCAGTTCACAGATGGGTGCGCCTGCCAAACCCTTTCGAATGGCACTGGGAGCCTTAATCATTAAGGAACGGTTGGGAATTAGTGATGAAGAAACTGTGGAACAAATTCGAGAGAATCCGTACCTACAATACTTCATCGGATGCTGTGAGTATAGTGACCAAGCTCCGTTTGACCCATCAATGATGGTTCACTTTCGCAAGCGATTAAGCCTGGAGATAGTGGGGCAAATCAACGAACAAATTGTGATGCAATCGAGGCGTTCAAATCAAACAACGAATGCAACGGAGGGTGACAGTCAATCAAAGCAGGACAACGATGGAGATGAACCACCCGCGCCTCCGAATCAAGGGGAATTGATTTTAGATGCCAGTTGTGCGCCCGCAGATATTCGCTATCCCACCGATTTGAGTTTGTTGAATGAAGCGCGTGAGCACACAGAAACGGTCATTGATATTCTATACGAACAACTGAGAGAGCAAAACGAGAAGAAACCTCGCACCTACCGCCAACAAGCCCGACAAGAGTATTTGAAGGTTGCCAAGCAACGCCAAGTGCAAAGTAAAGCGATGCGAAAGGCAATTCGTCAACAACTGGGATATGTGAGACGCAATCTGGCTCATATTGATGCGCTAGTTGCCGCAGGTGCATCGTTATCGACCTTGAGTCGGTCTTTGTACCGTAAACTTCTGGTGGTGAGTGAAGTGTTCCGACAGCAGCAGACGATGTATCAACAGCGACAACATCGCATTGATGACCGCATTGTCAGTTTATTTGGTTGTGCATCAAATAATTGTTGGATAAGTTGCGAAGTCTTGCCAAGTCCAAGGCTCTGCTGCCAAGTTTGCTCGTTGAGATGCTGTGGTTTTGAATCGGCTATGCCGCCAAATCCAATTGAAATAACTGACAACCAATCGTGTAGTCACCTTCGTTTGCTCCCACACCTTGCCAAACTTGTTTTGCCGTCGATGCCACCGTCCTGTTTGTTGCCGGATAATACCATTGGTTCTCTCTAATCGTTGGGTTTTATCCTTACCAATGTGATGATGAATTTCTGGTGGAAGGACTCGTTCATACCCTCCCCAATCATCGCTATTCCACTGTTTGCACTCCGTTTTTCCTTCCGTTGTGACCATCAGTTCTTCAATCAACTCATCCGTATGCTTTCCCACACGGGCCGCCAAGATCAGCCCACTGCTATTGGCTAAACTCAACCCCACCCAACAGTCTCCCAGGTCTAATTCTAGGGGCAGACATTGCTTCTGTTTTTTTGCACAAAGGACCACATCTCATCAGCACTCACCTCCTCGGTTTCAACTTGAGCCACCTCCTGATTGTGGATGAGTTGAGCTTTGCTACTCGCTCGTCGAATAATACTCACTACCGTGTTATAAGCTAACCCGCTAATCCGACTAATCCCTCGTAAACTGGTGCCCTCACTGTGAGCTTGCAGGACTTGTTGAATTTGCTCTGGACTGACGTGACGGTAGTAGTAGAGGGTGTCAAAACTCTCTGAGAAGGTTTGTTGGCACCCCAGGCAAAAGTAGCGTTGATGCCCATTCGGCATCTTGCCATGCTTGTGAGTCTTAGAATGACCGCAGAGCTTACATTCCATAGCTTGAGTAGGTGAATCGTTGATTCCTTACTCTACCAGACCCACATCAGTTTGACGCACTACCTTCAAATTTAATCAGTTGTTGCAAGACGACTTTGAGCAATGCCACCAGCCCCTGGGTCAAGGCTTGCGCAGGTTGGATGATCGCCGCATCTTGGGTCAGAGGRGGWCCCGCTTCCTGAATTTGCTGAGTGCGACGTTGAATCGTCGCGTTACGGATGATGTGATGAGACCGAAAGAATTGCTTTAAKGCTTCAGATGTTGCTGTCTGCGCCGATTCTAAATTGGGRAATTGTTCGAGAAATTCACAAAAGGCGATCGTATGTTTATCCTCAAACCAATCGAGCACTTGCGGATAGTAGGACTTGAGAGCAGCAGTAATGCGATTGGTCAGACGCACTTTCTCGCCGACTAACATACGCCGAGACTCTACCCACTGGCGCAATTCCCGATGTTTTGGACAACCTGCCACCCAAATRTCGAGCTTATCGCTGTGCCGCTGCATCAGTTCGACGATTAACTTGGCATCAATCGGATCTGATTTGGCTCGCGAGGGTTGAAAGGCTTTGCGGTAATTGGCGACGGTGCGCGGATTAATTGGCACTAAAACTAGATTGTCGTATTGGCATAAGCCATAGAGCAAGGGTCCCCGTTTTTGCTCTAATCCCACCAGTAATTGGGTTTCCCCATATTGCTGACGAAGCTGGTTGACCCAATCGGCAATAGCTTGAGGGGTAGACTGAATCGTGGTGTAGCTCCAACTCTGCTSCTGACAATCATAGAGGCTGATATCGTGCTTGCGATCAGCCCAGTCAATGCCAATRTAGGCAGCAAATGGGGTAGTGATTTGRGACAGTTTCATTGTGTTAGATTGAAGGTGTTTTTGTTGTGTCGGAGAGTCTGCCACTAATCGTGCCAGCGAAAAGATTATGGAGAAGGTATTGTCCTTGTTCCCTGAGCATTCGTTAGGGCACTGTTAAGTAGTCAGGAGGAATTAAATATAAAACGTTCCAGGGAGTAATTGCCCCTACTACTACGAGCTTGCATTCCCTCGATGATCGCATCGGCTAAATCAACTTCATGCTCAAACATCCGCCCAGCAATTTCATGGGTTTTGAGTTGATGCCACTGC